>NZ_JBEXFB010000017.1:0-219784 GCF_040606575.1 Streptomyces sp. NPDC005402 | reverse complement strand
GTGACCCGGGACGGCTTCGAGGACGGACTGTTCGAGGCCTGGCGCAAGGACGAGAAATTCATCCTCAACCAGCCCGAGCGCAAGGGCGCCACGGTCCTGGTCGCCGGCCCCGACTTCGGCACCGGTTCCTCCCGTGAGCACGCGGTGTGGGCCCTGCAGAACTACGGCTTCAAGGCCGTGATCTCCTCCCGCTTCGCCGACATCTTCCGCGGCAACTCGCTCAAGAACGGCCTGCTCACGGTCGTTCTGGACCAGAAGATCGTGGACGCGCTCCAGGAGCTCACGGAGAACGACCCCACGGCCGAGATCACGGTCGACCTCGAGGCCCGCGAGGTGCGCGCCGAGGGCATCACCGCCGCCTTCGAGCTCGACGAGAACGCCCGTTGGCGGCTGCTGAACGGCCTGGACGACATCTCCATCACCCTCCAGAACGAGCCCGACATCGCCGCGTACGAGGCCAAGCGGCCCTCGTACAAGCCGCGGACGCTGCAGGCGTGACGCCGCCCCTCCTTCGGAGCAACTGAACAGGTCGAGTTTCGGCCAGCCCAACCCCCCTGCCGTACCCCCGATCAGCCCGATCGGGGGTACGGCCGTGTCTGCGCCCGGATGGCCTCGCACCGCGCGACACGCCCGCTCAACTTCCCACGTTACGGCGGGTGTTGTCGGGGTACGCGTCCCTTGTAGCCGTGACTCCCGGATGTGCCCGGAAGGCCGTTTGAGGCGGCAGTTGCACCCCTAGCAGGCGACAACTCGCCCCAGATGGCACAATCTGTGCATGGAACACGACGGCCAACTCGAGCTCTATGCGGCAGTCGCGGACCAACTGAAGGAAGCGCACGCAAGGGTGCGCGCACTGCAAGTCCCGGAGGGCGTACGGATGGCGCTGACCCGGAAGCTGCTGGTCATTACGGCCGCGGCCAAGCACGACGTCGTCGAAGCGACAAGGCGTCTGGAGGGGTTCATGACTGACCTCGACGCGGGTCGAATCCCGGAAGAGGAACGCTGAACAAGTCCAGAGCAGTCGAGTTCGTTGCGGCACAAGGGTGATAAGCCCGTTTCGTGTTTGATTTGCGGTATATATCTGCCTAACGTGCGAAAAAGCTTGAACAGTTTCGTTCTGGCAATGTCTCCGAAGGGGAAGACGTGAACAAGGCGCAGCTCGTAGAAGCGATTGCCGACAAGGTCGGCGGCCGCCAGCAGGCCGCCGACGCGGTCGACGCGGTCCTGGACGCCATCGTCCGCGCGACGGTCGCGGGCGACCGGGTCTCGGTCACCGGCTTCGGTTCGTTCGAGAAGGTCGACCGGCCGGCCCGTTACGCCCGCAACCCCCAGACAGGCGAGCGGGTTCGGGTCAAGAAGACCTCCGTGCCGCGCTTCCGCGCGGGCCAGGGCTTCAAGGACCTGGTGAGCGGCACGAAGAAGCTCCCGAAGAACGACGTCGCGGTCAAGAAGGCGCCCAAGGGCAGCCTGACCGGCGGGGCTTCGGCCACGGTCAAGAAGGCGGCCGCGAAGAGGGCCACCGCCAAGACCGCCGCCGCGAAGAAGACCACCGCGAAGAAGACGACGGCCAGGAAGACCACGGCCACCGCCAAGAAGACGACGGCCAAGCAGGCCACCGCCAAGAAGACGACCGGGACCGCCGCCAAGAGCACCGCGGCGAACAAGACCACCGCAAAGAAGACGACGGCCAAGAAGGCCCCGGCGAAGAAGGCGACCGCCAAGAAGGCGCCCGCCAAGAAGTCGGCTGCTCGCACCACCACCGCCAAGAAGGCCACGGCCCGCAAGAGGTAAGGGCACAGGGGCACTCACGCGCCGGGCCGGACTCCGCGTCGGAGTCCGGCCCGCGGCGTGTGCAAGGGGGTTCAGAAGGTCTGGAGAGTCACCAGGGTGACCTTGTCGCCGGCCATCTCGATGCGCACGCGCTGTCCGGGACGCAGCAGCCTCAGACCTCCCGCGTCGAACGCCGGCGCGTCGAAGGGCACGGGGGTGCCGTCGTCCAGAAGCACCTGCCCACTGCGGCTTTCGGGGTCGTACGTGTACGCGGTCGCCTGCATGGCCGCAGCCTACTGCCCGGGAATCAGCAGCCGCGCCGCGGCGGCGGCCGTCCGGGGCCCCACCCCGAGCGCGAGCGCGGCCCGCAGGTCATCGCCGGTGTCGACGTCCTGCCGTACGGAATCCACCTCGGCGAGGGGGAGTTCCGCCGCTCCCGAGGCGCGATGCCGGGCGCGCGAATCCGGGCCGAAGGCGGGACGCAATTCGGCGCCTTCCCCGGCCGCCAGCAGAGTGGTGCCGATTGCCGCCGCGTCCGCGAGAAAAGCGCGCGGGAATTCCGCGGCGGCGTCGAGGACCCGGGCCAATTCCAGAGGCCGTAGCGCCGGAAGGTCGGCGTTCAGGGCGGCGAGGGCGCTTTCGGGACGTGCCGAGCGTACGACGGCCGCCGCGTGCGCGAGGGCCGCGTTCAGGCCTCCTCGGGGCTCGTCGGGGACGATGCGGGCGCCCAGGGCCGCCAGCTCCCGGCCGGCCAGTGAGTCGTCGGTGACCACCGCCACATCCCCGACCGCCGGGCAGGCCAGCGCGGCCGCCACGGTGTCCTGGGCGAAGGCGAGGGCCAGACCCGGGCGCACCCTGTCGTCCGCGGTGTCCGAGAGCCTGCTCTTGGCCCGCGCCAGAGGCTTCAACGGGATGACCAACGTCCACTGCACGAGCGTTCCGTCCTTCTCTTGTCGCGGCCAT
This sequence comes from Streptomyces sp. NPDC005402, assembly GCF_040606575.1. Taxonomy (NCBI): domain Bacteria; kingdom Bacillati; phylum Actinomycetota; class Actinomycetes; order Kitasatosporales; family Streptomycetaceae; genus Streptomyces; species Streptomyces sp. NPDC005402. The sequence continues at coordinate 217,051 of NZ_JBEXFB010000017.1, read as the reverse complement.
TGTCACTCAGTCGTCACGCGCCCCATCTGGCGGTGTCCGTGGCGGGGCGTACGGTGTTCTCGACAGACAGGCGGCCTGGGGCGACACTTGTGCGGCCCCCCAGGCCCTAGAGGAAGGTGTCCGCGTGCCCCGCCGCAGAATCGGCTTCTGGTACCGCCTGGCAGCGGTGATCGCCAAACCGCCGCTCATGGTTCTGCTCAAGCGGGACTGGCGTGGAATGGAACACATTCCGGCTGACGGCGGATTTATCACCGCGGTCAACCACAATTCGCACATCGATCCCTTCGCGTACGCGCACTTCCAGTACAACACCGGCCGCGTTCCGCGATTCCTCGCGAAGAGCCCTCTTTTCAACAAGGGATTCATCGGCGCCATGATGCGCGGCACCGGGCAGATTCCCGTCTACCGCGAGACCACGGACGCGCTCAGCGCCTTCAGGGCCGCCATCGACGCCGTGGAACGCGGTGAATGCGTCGCGTTCTACCCCGAGGGCACCATCACCCGGGATCCCGCCCAGTGGCCCATGATCGGCAAGACCGGCGCCGCGCGCGTGGCCCTGCAGACCAAGTGCCCGGTGGTCCCGGTCGCGCAGTGGGGCGCCAACGAACTGCTGCCGCCGTACGCCAAGAAGCTCCACGTCCTTCCGCGCAAGACCTCGCACGTCCTCGCGGGGCCGCCCGTGGACCTGTCGCCGTTCTACGGCAAGGAGATGACCCCGGACCTCCTGAAGGAGGCCACCGAGGTCATCATGGCCGCCGTCACCGCCCAGCTGGAGATCATCCGGGGCGAGAAGGCACCCGGGACGGCGTACGACCCACGCCGCGAGCGGATCGAGCAGCGGCGCCGGACGCAGACCCAGAGCGGTCACGAGGGGGAGAAGAGCAAGTGAGCAAGCCCGTCAAGGCGGCCGTCTTCGGCACCGGTTCATGGGGCACCGCCTTCGGCATGGTGCTGGCCGACGCGGGGTGCGAGGTCACCCTGTGGGCGCGCCGCCCCGAACTCGCGGAAGCGGTCAACTCCACGCGCACGAACCCGGACTACCTCCCCGGCGTCGAACTCCCCGAGAACGTGAGGGCTACGGCGGACGCCGCGGAGGCAGCGCGCGACGCCGAGTTGACCGTCCTCGCGATCCCCTCGCAGACCCTGCGCGCCAACCTCGCCGAGTGGACCCCGCTGCTCGCCCCCGACACCGTCCTGGTCTCCCTCATGAAGGGCGTCGAGCTCGGCTCCGCCATGCGGATGAGCGAGGTGATCGAGGACGTCGCGAAGGTGGGCGCCGACCGCATCGCGGTGGTCACCGGACCCAACCTCGCGCGGGAGATCGCCGCCCGGATGCCGGCCGCCGCCGTGGTCGCCTGCACCGACGAGGCGGTCGCCCAGCGGCTCCAGGCGGCCTGCCACACGCCGTACTTCCGCCCCTACACCAACACCGACGTGGTGGGCTGCGAACTCGGCGGTGCCGTGAAGAACGTCATCGGCCTCGCCGTCGGCATCGCGGACGGCATGGGACTCGGTGACAACGCCAAGGGCTCGCTCATCACACGCGGTCTCGCCGAGACGACCCGGCTCGGCCTCGCCATGGGCGCCGATCCGCTGACCTTCTCCGGCCTCGCCGGTCTCGGCGACCTGGTGGCGACCTGCTCCTCGCCGCTGTCGCGCAACCACACCTTCGGCACCAACCTCGGCAAGGGCATGACCCTGCAGGAGACCATCGCGGTCACCAGGCAGACCGCCGAGGGCGTCAAGTCCTGTGAGTCGGTGCTGGATCTGGCCCGCAGGCACGGCGTCGACATGCCGATCACCGAGACGGTCGTCGGCATCGTGCACGAGGGCAAGTCCCCGGTGGTCGCCGTCAAGGAGCTGATGTCGCGCAGCGCGAAGCCCGAGCGACGCTGAGCCACGACGTAGGTTTTTGCCTCGTTCGCCGCAGAGGTGGACGCTGTCTCACGCCACTACCAACGGGTACTCTCAACGCGATATGAGCACCGAGAACCTCCCCCAGAGCCCTCAGCAGCCGCCTCGCAAGCCGCGCGTGGCCGTCGTGTTCGGCGGGCGCAGCTCCGAACACGGGATCTCCGTGGTCACCGCCGGCGCGGTACTGCGGGCCATCGACCGGACCAAGTACGACGTGCTGCCGATCGGCATCACCCGGGACGGCCGCTGGGCGCTCACCGCCGACGAACCGGAACGCATGGCGATCACCGAGCGCCGTACGCCGAGTGTCGAGGAACTCGCCGAGTCGAGCGAGGGCGGCGTGGTGCTCCCGGTCGACCCCGCGAACCGTGAAGTCGTCTACAGCGAGCCGGGATCGGTGCCCAAGGCGCTCGGCGAGGTCGACGTCGTCTTCCCCGTCCTGCACGGCCCCTACGGCGAGGACGGCACCCTCCAGGGCCTCCTGGAGCTCTCCGGGGTCCCGTACGTCGGCTCGGGCGTGCTCGCCTCGGCCGTCGGCCAGGACAAGGAGTACATGAAGCGGGTGTTCACCTCCTTCGGGCTCAAGGTCGGCCCGTACGTGGTGATCCGGCCGCGCGAGTGGGAGCGGGACGAGTCGGCGGCCCGCAAGAAGATCGTCGACTTCGCGGGTGAGCACGGCTGGCCGCTGTTCGTGAAGCCCGCGCGCGCGGGTTCGTCGATCGGCATCACCAAGGTCGACGACCTCTCCGGCCTGGACGAGGCGATCGCCGAGGCGCAGAGCCACGACCCGAAGATCCTCGTGGAGGCGGCGCTGCGGGGCCGCGAGATCGAGTGCGGTGTCCTGGAGTTCGAGGACGGCCCGCGCGCGTCGGTCCCGGCCGAGATCCCCCCGCCGCAGGAGCACGCGTACTACGACTTCGAGGCGAAGTACATCGACTCGACCCCGGGGATCGTGCCGGCACCGCTCACGCCCGAGGAGACGGCCGAGGTGCAGAGGCTCGCGGTCGACGCCTTCGACGCGGCCTCCTGCGAGGGCCTGGTCCGCGCGGACTTCTTCCTCACCGAGGACGGCGAGTTCGTGATCAACGAGATCAACACGCTCCCGGGCTTCACGCCGATCTCGATGTACCCGCAGATGTGGGAGAAGAGCGGGATCAGCTACCCGGAGCTGGTGGACCGGCTCATCGAGGCGGCACTTCGCAGGTCGACGGGGCTTCGGTAGCCGGTCGGCACGGCCTCGGCAGCCGGTCGGCGGCTAGTCGGCGATCCCTTCGGGGATCGCCTTCTTTATGCCCGGCGCCAGGTCCACCAGCGGCGCCATGCCGTCCGCGGTGCGGCCCTCGGGGATCGTCACCTCGACGTACGCCTTCCGCAGGGTCGTGGTGAACCGGAACGCCCCGTCGTCCCGCTTCTCCAGCAGCCACCCGACTCCGTCCGCCTCGACCCCGTCGGCCTCCGGATCGTCCATCTTCGAGGGCCGCTTCACACCGCACCGCAGTATGATCGCCGGGTCACCCCAGCCCGCGGTCAGCGCGGACGCGGGCTCGGGATCCCGACGGTCCTGGTCGTCGACCTTGGACGGCAGTACCCGGTCCAGTTCTCGGCACAGCTTCGTGACGCCCGTCCCCGGCGAGGGAACCGCCGCCGACGCGCTGTCGTCTGCGGAGGAGCAGCCCGCGACCGTGATCAGCAGGGCGAGCGCGGAAAGACCGAGAGGCCGGTGACGGAAGAAGTTCACCGGCCAAGGGTAGACGGGGGCTACAGATGGACGACCGGGCAGGTCAGGGTGCGGGTGATGCCGTCCACCTGCTGGACCTTGGCGACCACCATCCGGCCCAGGTCGTCCACGGTGTCGGCTTGTGCTCGGACGATCACGTCATACGGTCCTGTCACGTCCTCGGCCTGGATGACTCCAGGGATCTTGCTGATCGTCTCGGCGACGGTCGACGCCTTGCCGACCTCCGTCTGGATCAGGATGTACGCCTGTACCACGGAACCTCCAGGGCGGCCACGAGGATCATGTGGGGAAAAGGAACGCCACGGTATCGCGTCGCCGCGCGTCGCGGGGAGACCCGCGGGGACGCGGACACCCGTGCCGGGGTGCGGACACGACAGAAGTTCACGGTCCCCTCGACCGTATCGAGGACACTGATGACGCGCGACCGGGCACGGCACGGCACAGAAGGGGCGTAAGGGCCATGAAGGGCACTGTTGGTGAGCTCGGCGAGTTCGGGCTCATCAGGGAGCTCACCTCCCGTCTCACCACCACCCCGGCGGTCCGGGTGGGCCCCGGCGACGACGCCGCGGTGGTCGCCGCGCCCGACCGCAGGGTCGTGGCGAGCACCGACATCCTCCTGGAGGGCCGGCACTTCCGCCGCGACTGGTCCACGGCCTACGACGTCGGACGCAAGGCGGCCGCGCAGAACCTCGCGGACATCGCCGCCATGGGTGCCGTCCCGACCGCCCTGCTGCTCGGCCTGGTCGTGCCCGCCGAACTCCCCGTGACCTGGCCCTCGGAGCTCATGGACGGCCTGCGCGACGAGTGCCAGGTCGCGGGCGCGTCGGTGGTCGGCGGGGACGTCGTACGGGGAGACACGATCATGGTCTCCATCACCGCCCTCGGCGATCTGCGGGGCCAGGAGCCGGTGACCCGGGCCGGCGCCCAACCCGGCGACCTGGTGGCGGTGACCGGCTGGCTGGGCTGGTCGGCGGCCGGGTACGCGGTGCTCGCCCGCGGCTTCCGCTCGCCCCGTGCCTTCGTGGAGGCGCACCGGCGCCCCGAGCCGCCGTATCACGCGGGCCCGGCCGCCGCCGCGCTCGGCGCGACCGCGATGTGCGACGTGAGCGACGGGCTGATCGCGGACCTCGGACACATCGCCGAGGCCAGCAAGGTCCGGATCGACATCCGCTCCGGCGCGATCGACATCCCGACCCAGATGAGCGACATCGGGCAGGCCGTCGGTGTCGACCCGATCCAGTGGGTGCTGACCGGGGGAGAGGACCACGCGATCGTGGCGACCTTCTCGCCGGACGTGAAGCTCCCGGCCCGCTGGAAGGTGATCGGCGAGGTCCTCAACCCCTCGGCGCTGCCCCAGGTGACGGTCGACGGGGCGCCCTGGACGAGCAAGGGCGGCTGGGACCACTTCGGCGGGGACATCGAGTCGTGAAGCCGCTGGTGCTCACGGTTGCGGGCTCCGACTCCGGCGGCGGCGCCGGGATCCAGGCCGACCTGAAGACCATGCTCGCGCTCGGCGTGCACGGCATGAGTGTCGTCACGGCCGTCACCGCGCAGAACTCCCACGGCGTGCAGGGTGCTTGGGAGCTGCCGGTGGAGGCGGTGCGGGCCCAGTACCGCGCCGTCGTGGACGACATCGGCGTCCAGGCCGTGAAGACCGGGATGCTCGCCTCGGCCGAACTCGTCGAGGCGGTGGCCGAGTTGATCGACGCCACGGACGCTCCGGCCGTGATCGACCCCGTCGGTGTCTCCAAGCACGGCGACTCGCTGCTGGCCTCCTCCGCCCTGGACTCCGTACGCCGACGGCTGCTCCCGGCGGCCACCGTCGCCACCCCGAACCTCGACGAGGTGGCCCAACTCACCGGCGTCCGGGTCGAGTCGGAGATCCACCTGCGAGACGCCGCCGACGCCGTCCTGTCGTACGGACCGAAGTGGGTGCTCATCAAGGGCGGCCACCTCCCGGGTGACGCCGTCGACCTTCTGACCGACGGCTCCGAGGAGCATTGGCTGCGTGCGCCCCGCCTCGACAACCGGCACACCCACGGCACCGGCTGCACACTCGCCTCCGCGATCGCCTCACAGCTCGCGAAGGGGCGGTCCGTGCCGGAGGCGGTGACGGCCGCCAAGGAGTACGTCACCGGGGCGATCGCCGCCGGGTTCGCGCTGGGCGGCGGGATCGGACCCGTGGATCACGGCTGGGCGCTCACGCGGGGTGCTCCGGGAGCCTGACGTCCGCTTCCGGACGTCGCGCAGGGCCGGGCCGGCCTCAGGGCACGGCAAAAAGCCGGCCCACCCTGAGGTGGACCGGCTCAGTGCAGCGAACCAGCAGTGGCCGCGCGCTTAGCTGTGCGTCAGCGCGAGACCTTGCCGGCCTTGATGCACGAGGTGCAAGCGTTCAGGCGCTTCGGCGTCCCGCCGACCACGGTACGTACGCGCTGGATGTTCGGGTTCCAGCGACGGGACGTACGGCGGTGCGAGTGCGAGATGCTGTTGCCGAAGCCCGGCCCCTTGCCGCAGACGTCGCAGTTGGCAGCCACGGGTCACTCCAAAGACTTCAGATGCACTTACGGTGGATCCCGGCATGCCGGGATCGAGATCGCAGGATCAGAGATCTGAGTGGCGCTGCCAGGGGGATTGGCCCGATCTGCATCGGGCAACCGGAGCAGCATACAACGACTGCGCCAGCAGAACGAAACTACCATGGCTGATCAGGCACCCGCTCCCGGCCCTCTTCCGGCGGACACCCGCCCGGGGTCTACGCTGCGTCCAGTCCAGCAGCCCGAGGAGGCGCAGGTGGCGCAGGTGCCGCAGACATTCTTCGATGCTCTCGCGGTGCGCACCTGGTGCAGTCTCGCGCTGCGGGCGCTGGGCCGGGCCCGCGAGGAGATCGACGCGATCAACGTCTACCCGGTCGCCGACGGGGACACCGGCACCAACCTGTATCTGACGGCGGAGTCGGCGGCCGCGGCCGTGGAGGCCGTCTTCGAGGCCCACGACACCCATGGCTCGGGGAAACCGGCACTCGCCGACGCCGCGCGCGCCATGGCCCACGGAGCCCTCATAGGCGCCCGCGGCAACTCGGGCACGATCCTCGCCCAGCTGCTGCGGGGCATGGCCCAGGTGCTCGCCGCCGAAGGTGAGACGGCTCACACGGACGGCGACGGACTCCGGCTCGCCCTGCGGCACGCCGCCGACTCCGCCCGCCAGGCCGTGGCCCACCCCGTCGAAGGCACGGTCCTCACGGTCGCCTCGGCCGCCGCCGACGCGGCCGGGGCAGCGGAGGGCGACTGCGGGACGGTCGCCCGGGCCGCCTACGACGGAGCACGCGCCGCCCTCGCCGCGACACCCCGCCAGCTGGCCGTCCTGGAGCGCGCGGGAGTGGTGGACGCCGGCGGACGGGGGCTGGTGGCGGTGCTCGGGGCCCTGGTGGAGACCTTCACGGGGGAGGTGCCCAGGGCGGTGCCGGTGGTGAGCAGGACGTCCCCGGAAGCGTCGGCGAGCTCCCTGGAAGTCTCTGCCGAGGTTTTCGCGGCCTCCCCCGAAGAGTGCGCCGACGGCCCGGCCACCGGAGGCCCGGCCTTCGAGGTGATCTACCTCCTGGAGGCCGACGACACCGCCGTCGCGCGACTGCGGCAGCGGCTCGGCGGACTCGGGGACTCCCTCGTGGTGGTCGGCGGCGACGGACTGTGGAACGTCCATGTGCACGTCGACGACGCCGGCGCCGCCGTGGAGGCGGGCGTCGAGGCCGGGCGGCCGTACCGGATCCGCGTCACCCACTTCGGCCTCGGTGACGTGCACACCACCGGCGCCGAACGGCCGCCCCGCGAGCGCGCCCAGCGGGCCGTCGTCGCCGTCGTGCCCGGTGAGGGCCTGGCCGGGCTGTACACCGAGGCCGGGGCGACCGCCGTGCTCGCCCGCCCCGGGGAGCCGCCCGCGAGCGGGGAGCTCGTGGAGGCCGTACGACGGGCCCACGCGCGCGAGGTCGTGCTGCTGCCCAACGACGCCGATCTGCGCCACACCGCGGCCGCCGCGGCCGAGCAGGCCCGCACGGAGGGCATCCGGGTCGCGCTGATCCCGACCCGCTCCGCGGTCCAGGGCATCGCGGCGCTCGCCGTGCACGAACCGGAGCGCCGGTTCGACGAGGACGTCGTCCAGATGACCTCGGCGGCCGGCGCGACCCGCTACGCCGAGGTCGCCGTCGCCGAACGCCAGTCCTGGACCATGGCCGGCATCTGCCAGGCCGGTGACGTCCTCGGGCTCATCGACGGGGACGTGGCGGTGATCGGCTCGGACGTCACCGGCACCGCCGAGGCCGTCCTCGACCGCATGCTCTCGGCCGGCGGCGAGCTGGTCACCCTCGTCCTCGGCGACGAGGCCCCCGAGACCGTCGCCGACCACCTGGAGGCGCGCGTACGGGAGTCCTACCTCGCCGTGGACACGGTGGTGTACCGGGGCGGACGGCAGGGTGCCGTGCTGCTCATCGGGGTCGAGTAGAACCCCTGGGCGATCAGCTGTCCTGCCCCTCCATGAGCCTCAGCATCTGCTCCGCCTCGGCCCGCCGTGACCGTGCCGTGTCGTCGGGCCCGTCCGCGTCGCCGTAGGCGTCGAGCACCGCACGCGCGCGTGCCGCAGCCTCGGCCGGCCGGCTCAGGTCGGCCGCCAGCCAGCCCGCCGCGAGCTCGGCACCGGTCCGGGCGTCCAGGGCGTCGTCCCCCAGCGAGGCGAACACGACGATCGCCTCGACCACTTGGGCCAGTGCCTCCTCCAGCACGGCCTGGATCGACCCGTCATCGGCGTCCTCGGGTGCGGAACGCGCGAGCAGGTCCCCGAACTGCCGGTGGGTGTGCCCGAGTTCGCCGACCAGCCGCTGCCGCGCCGCCTCGTCGGCCCGCGTGTCACCCAGCGCGGCCTCGCACTCCCGGACCGCGTCCGCCATCAACTCCCGTGCCCGGTCCGCCCCGTCCTCCGCGCGCAGCGCGAGCCACGCGCGGGCGCGCAGCGCGCGGACGAGGCCGTGCACGTTGCCGAGCTCACGCCACAGAGCGCCCGCGCGCGCGTACGCCTGGTCGGCCTCGGCGGGCAGCCCCGCGGCCCCGAGGGACTCGGCGGCGAGGTGGGCGAGGGTCGCGTGGTCGTGCTGCTCGGGCCAGTGCCGGGCTGTCTCGGCGGCCTGAAGGCGCCGCTGGGCCGCCTCCCGGTGCTCGCCCAGCGCGCTCAGACAGTCGCCGAGCCACCACTGCGTCTGTACGACCGTCCCCTCGCCGTGCGTCTCCGCGCTCAGGTCGGGCAGCGCCGACTCCAGCACCTCCGCGGCCTCGGCCCAGCGGCCCAGGCGCAGCAGGAACCCGCCCAGCTGGTGCCGGGCCAGGGCACCCAGCGTCGGCCCCTCCCCGGCCTCGTCGGCCCAGTGAGCGGCCTCCAGGGCATGCTCGGCGGCCTCCTCCGCGAGCCCTTGGCCGGCCACGACCTCCGCCAGCTGGAGATGCAGCTGGGCCCGTCCGACCGCCTCCAGGTGCGGCCCACCGTGCTCCAGAGCCGCCCGCAGCGCCCGTTCCGTCCCGGCCGGGTCGCCCAGGTGGTGCCTGAGCCCGGCGAGCCTGGCCTCGTACTCCACCGCGAACCACGGCAGGCCCGCCGCCACGAACCGGGCCGCGGCGCCCGCGAACAGCTCCGCGGCGGCCTCCAGGTCGCCGGTCCGCGCGGCCAGCTCCGCCAGCATCGCCTGCGCCTCGGCGACCCGCGCGGCGAGCCGCACGTCGTCCCCGGCCCGCCCCTCGACCAGGGCGAGCACCTCCCGTACGGCCGACTCGGCGTCGGTCAGGAACGTCTCGTCCTCGCCCTCCTGCACCCGGCGCATCAGGATCCGTGCCCGGGACATCAGCACCGACGCCGTCTGCGGTACGCCCGTGTCGTCCGCGGAGTACAGCGCGAGGACCTCGTCGTACGGCCCGGCGACCGCCGTGAGCGCCTCGTCCACCTCGCCCGCCAGCGCGCGTACGTACGCGGCACGCGCGCTGGCGGCCAGCGCTTCGCCCAGGTCGCCCGCCTCCGCGTACAACTCGGCCGCCCGCTCGAACAGTTCGATGCCCTCGGGGCCCAGGTCCATCGCCTCGTGGTCGGCGATCTCGGCCCGGTCGCGCGGGTCCAGCTCGACGCCCTCGGCGGCCCGTGCGACCGCCGCCCACGCCTCCACCGCGTTCGGCTGGAGGGTGTCCGACAGGCGCCGGGCCTCGGCGACCAGCGCGGGCAGACCGGGCTCCCGCGCGGGAGCGGGGGCCGCGGGCGCCACCACGGGAGCGGCGGCCGTGCGGACCGCCCGTACTCCCAGTGGCAGCCGTTCCACCAGCGGCCGCTGCGCCATACGCGCGCGTGCCTGTTCACTGACGTGGGTCGTGCCGTTGCGCTCGTCGAAGCGGGCGGCCAGCGCGAGGGCCTCCTCGCGCGCGTGGGCGGCGAGTCCGGCCGCGGTCCAGGACCGACCCGCGGGCCCCGGCACCGGCCGCTCGCCCAGGCCCAGCTCGGTCAGCCGGTCCATCAGCAGGGCCACCACGGCTGTGAAGTCCAGCCTGCTGCGCGGGTGGCCGTCGGCAGTGAAGTACGCGGGACGCTCCGCGAGCAGCTCCAGGCCGCGTGCCTCGTTGCCGCTGAGCGCACAGAACTCGACGTGGTCCGCGTAGGCGCCGCGCATGCTCTCCATGGACCGCACGAGCCTGAAGCCCCGCAGATGGTTGGCGCGCGCCTCGTCGAGACGCCCCAGGCGCAGCAGCGGCCTGAGGGAGGACGCGAGAACCGCGTGCGGCTCGTGGGCGCAGGTGAACTCGCCCTGCAGGACCGGCGCCCACAGGTCGAGCGCCTCCTCGTCCCGCCCGCGCTGCGACTGCCACCAGCCCTGCTCGTGCAGCTCGCAGGCGTGGCAGTCGGCCATGCTGTCCCGGTCGGCGGCCAGCCACGCGGCGTACGCGCGCTCGGCCCGCTCCAGGTCCCCGACGTGCGCGGCCACGCTGTACTCGGCGCTGCGCACGGCCCGTTCGGAGTGCCCGGCCAGCCGGTAGCGGTGCTCCATCTCGCCGAGCCACTTCTCCATGGCGGCGAGCGGGATGTGCGGCTGGTCGAGCATGCCGGTGGTCATCCACTTGAAGACCCAGTGCAGGGAGTGCGTCTCGTACTCGTCGAAGTCCTCGGGGTGCTCGTCCCACATGCGCAGCAGCCGCGCGAAGGGGACGAACATCTTGGCCTTCTCGGAGCTGTAGTTGTAGACCTTCAGCTGGTGCCCGAGCGCCTCGATCACCGCGAGCGGGATGTTCAGCTTCTCGGCCTCGGCGAGCAGCTGTTCCGCGCGCGCGTTGCGGGCGGGCCCCTCCGGCTGCTCGGCGTTCTCCGCCATCGCCCGGCGCAGTGCGTCGAAGGCCGCGTTCCCGTCGGCTCCGCTCATCAGCGGCCCTCCTCGCCGTTGGTGGCCCACTCCAGCAGGCCTATGAAGGCCCGGTTCAGCAACGCCGAGTCCGCGGGCCTGAGCGGGCGCTGGGCCATCAGCAGCGCCTGCCCGTACAGGGACTCGGTGGCGGTGCCGATCAGCTCCGGATCGCCCAGTGAGCCGATCCGCCGTACCAGCGGGTTGAGATGGTTCAGCACGAGACGCGCGCGTGGGGCGCTCCCGCGCAGCGAGCCGAGGATGCCGGCCCACAGGTCGTCCGCCTGGTCCTCGGCCTCCGCGCGGGCCTGTTCGTGCCGGCCGTCCCGGTCGTCCAGGTGCAGCGCGGGCAGGGACAGCGGCCGGAAGGCACGCAGGACGACATCGCAGCCCAGCGGGTCGAGTCTGGCCCGCGCGGCCGCCAGGAAGCCCGACAGCGCCAGCTCCTCGGCCGGATCGACCAGGTCCATGTGGGCGGTGACGGTGTCCGCGTCCAGCTCGGCGACGACCGTCCCCGGCCGCACCGAGGGCAGCGCCTCGACCAGGTCGCTGTCGTAGGTGTAACCGCCGTTGACCACCCCGATGCCCTGCGCGGACGCGATCGGCGCGACCTGCCGGTACTCCTCGACGGTCCGCGTGAAGTGCACCACCGGGTGCCGCTGAGCGAACTCCTCGAGGGACAGCCGCCCGTCGGTCGTCTCGAACGGCAGCCACGGCAGCATCGTGCGCAGCATGTCCTTGTCGTGCCGCGCGAGCGACTTCACGCCGAGGTGGTGCACGGACAGGAAGGCCGCGAGCCGCTCCGGGTCCCCGGCGGCAAGGCCCGTCAGCCAGGACCGGATCCGCTCGCCGAGCGCCTCCCGTACGGCGGCCAGCGTCTCGTCCTCGTACAGCGACTCGCGCGAGGCCGTGGGCCGCAGGCTGTCGGTGTCCAGGACACAGCGCACGAAGAACGCCCAGTCCGGCAGCAGCTGTTCGGCCCGCTCGGTGAGCAGCATGCCCTTGAGGTGGACGCGATGGGTCGCCCGCTGGGCGGGACTGACCGCCGAGGGAAGGACGTACGCCACCCCGCGGATCCCGGCCAGCGGCACGTTCAGCTCGATCGAGTCCAGCGGGGTGAAGCCGAACAGGTCATGACAGTGCCGGGCCAGGGCCACCCTGCGGGTGGCGGGGGAGGGGTACGGCCGGTCCCAGGGCGCGGGCAGGTCGGTGATCGCCTCGTCGCCGACCCGGACGTCGTACGGCAGCAGCGAGCCGAAGTCCCGGGCGAGCCGGAGGACCCGCTCGGGCGCGAGCCACTCGCCGGCGCCCGCCCGGGCCACCAGATGCACCGTGGTCCCCGGCTCCGGACGGGCGTCGTGGGGCAGCGTCCGCACCCGGTACGAACCGTCGTCGCTCGCCGTCCACTCCACGGGCGGCGCGTCCGGCGTACGGGCGCTGCGGCTGACCACCCGGATCCGCTCGGCGACCACGAAACAGGCGAGCAGACCGATCCCGAACTGCCCGAGGAAGTCGGAGCGCACCTCCTGAAGGCCCTCGGCCCGCTTGGAACTGCGTCCGATGGTGGCCAGCAGGTCGTGCACGTCCGCCTCGGTGAGCCCGACCCCGGAGTCCTCGACCCGCAGGGCGCCCTCCTGCGCGTACAACCGCACGCGGGCAGGGGAGTCGGGCTGCTCGGCACGCCGGGCCGTGATCGCGTCCACCGCGTTCTGGAGCAGCTCGCGGAGATAGACCCTGGGGCTGGAGTAGAGGTGATGGGAGAGGAGGTCCACCAGACCGCGCAGGTCGACCTGGAACGTATGAGGTTGCTGAGGTACCTGGGGTGTCTGTGACTGTGAGGTCTGGGAATCCATCGTCGCAGCGCCGGTGGGGGGAACGTTCGCGCGGCGCGGGGTCGGGCGGTCCCGGGTGGGGCGGTGACCGCGGGCGGATGGCCGGAGCGCGCCATCGTATGCCCCCAACCAGCCGTCTGACCAGGGGTTTCCCGGTATGTATACGGCAATGTCAGTGGCGTGGTGTGCAATGGATCTCGTGCCCGCACTGGAAGAACCACTGAAGAAGGTGCTCGGCCCCGCCACCGCGAAGGTGATGGCCGAGCATCTCGGCCTGCACTCCGTCGGCGACCTCCTGCACCATTACCCGCGCAGATACGAGGAGCGGGGGCAGCTGACCCACCTCGCCGACCTGCCCATGGACGAGCACGTCACCGTGGTCGCCCAGGTCGCCGACGCCCGTCTGCACACCTTCGCCTCCGCCAAGGCGCCGCGCGGCAAGGGGCAGCGCCTGGAGGTCACCATCACGGACGGCAGCGGCCGCCTCCAACTGGTCTTCTTCGGCAACGGCGTCCACAAGCCCCACAAGGAGCTCCTCCCGGGCACCCGCGCGATGTTCTCCGGCAAGGTCTCCCTCTTCAACCGCCGCCTCCAACTGGCGCATCCGGCCTACGAGTTGCTGCGCGGGGATGCGGAGGAGACGGTGGAGACCTGGGCAGGGGCCCTGATCCCCATCTACCCGGCCACCGCCAAACTGGAGTCCTGGAAGATCGGCAAGGCGATCCAGACGGTCCTGCCGAGTGCGCAGGCGGCGACGGACCCCCTGCCGGAGTCCCTCCGCGAGGGCCGCGGTCTGGTCCCCCTCCCCGAGGCCCTCCTCAAGATCCACCGCCCGCACACCAAGGCCGACGTCGCCGACGCCCACGCCCGCCTCAAGTGGGACGAGGCCTTCGTCCTCCAGGTGGCCCTCGCCCGCCGCCGCCACGCGGACGCCCAACTCCCGGCGGTTCCGAGGAAACCGGCTCCGGACGGCCTCCTCTCGGCCTTCGACGACCGCCTCCCCTTCACCCTCACGGAAGGGCAGCAGAAGGTCTCCAAGGAGATCTTCGACGACCTGGCGACGGACCATCCGATGCACCGGCTGCTCCAGGGCGAGGTCGGATCGGGAAAGACCCTGGTCGCCCTGCGCGCGATGCTCGCCGTCGTCGACGCCGGCGGACAGGCCGCCATGCTGGCCCCCACCGAGGTGCTCGCGCAGCAGCACCACCGCTCGATCGTGGAGATGATGGGCGACCTGGCCGAGGGCGGCATGCTCGGCGGCACCGAGCACGCCACCAAGGTCGTGCTGCTCACCGGTTCGATGGGGACGGCCGCGCGCAGGCAGGCGATGCTGGATCTGGTCACCGGTGAGGCCGGGGTCGTGATCGGCACGCACGCGCTGATCGAGGACAAGGTGCAGTTCCACGACCTGGGCCTGGTCGTGGTCGACGAACAGCACCGGTTCGGGGTCGAGCAGCGGGACGCCCTGCGCGGCAAGGGAAAGCAGCCGCCCCACCTCCTCGTCATGACGGCCACCCCCATTCCGCGCACGGTCGCCATGACCGTCTTCGGCGACCTGGAGACCTCCGTCCTCGACCAGCTCCCGGCCGGCCGCTCCCCGATCGCCAGCCATGTGGTGCCCGCCGCGGACAAACCCCACTTCCTCGCCCGCGCCTGGGAACGCGTCCGCGAGGAGGTGGAGAACGGCCACCAGGCGTACGTCGTCTGCCCCCGCATCGGCGACGAGGAGGACGACCCGAAGAAGGCCAGGAAGTCCGCGGAGGACGAGGCCGAGAAGCGCCCGCCGCTCGCCGTCCTGGACATCGCCGACCAGCTCACCAAAGGCCCCCTGAGCGGGCTGCGGGTCGAGGTCCTGCACGGCAGGATGCACCCCGACGACAAGGACGCGGTCATGCGCCGCTTCGCCGCCGGCGAGACCCACGTCCTGGTGGCCACCACGGTCATCGAGGTCGGTGTCAACGTCCCCAACGCCACGGCCATGGTCGTCATGGACGCCGACCGCTTCGGCGTCTCCCAGCTCCACCAACTGCGCGGCCGAGTGGGCCGGGGCTCGGCGCCCGGCCTGTGCCTCCTGGTCTCGGAGATGCCCGAGGCGAGCCCGGCCCGCCAGCGCCTGAACGCGGTGGCGTCGACCCTGGACGGCTTCGAACTGTCCCGCATCGACCTGGAGCAGCGCCGCGAGGGCGATGTCCTCGGCCAGGCCCAGTCCGGCGCCCGGACCTCGCTGCGGGTCCTCGCCGTGATCGAGGACGAGGAGATCATCGCGGAGGCCAGGGAGGAGGCGACGGCGGTGGTGGCGGCGGACCCGGAGCTGACCAGCCTTCCCGGCCTGCGCACGGCCCTGGACGCCTTGCTGGACGAGGAGAGGGAGCAGTACCTGGAAAAGGGCTGAGAAACTGGACCCGTAACCATCCCCGAACAAGGACCGAAGATGACCCGCGTGATCGCCGGCAAGGCGGGTGGGCGCCGTCTGGCCGTCCCGCCGGGCAACGGCACCCGTCCCACCTCCGACCGCGCGCGCGAAGGACTCTTCTCCACCTGGCAGTCCCTCCTCGGCGGCCCCCTGGCAGGTGAGCGGGTCCTCGACCTCTACGCCGGATCAGGCGCGGTCGGTCTGGAAGCCCTCTCCCGCGGCGCAGCCCACACCCTGCTCGTCGAGGCCGACGCCCGCGCCGCCCGCACGATCCGGGAGAACGTCAAGAACATCGGCCTCCCCGGTGCCGAGGTGAGGGCGGGCAAAGCGGAACAGGTCATTCAACAACCGGCGCCGGCACAGCCGTACGACATCGTCTTCCTGGACCCCCCTTACCGGGTCACAGATCACGATCTTCGCGAGATTCTGCTCACACTCCGCGCGGAACACTGGCTCGCGCCGGAGGCCCTCGTCACCGTGGAGCGCAGCACCAGAGGTGGAGAATTCAAGTGGCCGCCCGGATTCGACGCGGTCAAGGCCCGTCGCTACGGCGAGGGAACGTTTTGGTACGGTCGCGCCGCCTCTACGTGCGAAGACGCACGATGACCGGACCGGAGAGCGAGGGATCTCAAGTGCGCCGCGCCGTCTGTCCCGGGTCGTTCGACCCCATCACCAACGGACACCTCGACATCATCTCCCGCGCCTCCAGACTGTACGACGAGGTCTACGTCGCGGTGATGATCAACAAGTCCAAGAAGGGCCTCTTCGAGATCGACGAGCGGATCGACCTGATCCGCGAGGTCACCGCCGAGTACGGCAACGTGATCGTGGAGGCCTTCCACGGCCTCCTCGTCGACTACTGCAAGGAGCGCGACATCCCGGCCATCGTCAAGGGCCTGCGCGCGGTCAGCGACTTCGACTACGAGCTGCAGATGGCCCAGATGAACAACGGCCTGAGCGGTGTCGAGACCCTCTTCGTGCCGACCAACCCCACCTACAGCTTCCTGTCCTCCTCGCTCGTCAAGGAGGTCGCGACCTGGGGCGGAGACGTCTCCCACCTGGTCCCCCCGAGGGTTCTGGAAGCCCTGAACGAGCGCCTCCGCAAAGGCTGATGGGGCTACAGTCGTCCCGTCCGTCTCCAACACGGCTGTAGAGAGTGGCGAGCACAGGTGGACGTGCAGAAGAAGCTCGACGAGATCGTGGCCACGGTCTCCGGTGCCCGGTCGATGCCCATGTCGGCCTCGGTGATGGTCAACCGCGCCGAACTGCTCGCGATGCTGGAAGAGCTGCGCCAGGCCCTGCCCGGTTCCCTCGCGCAGGCCCAGGAGCTGATCGGCGACCGTGAGCAGATGGTCGAGCAGGCCCGCCAGGAGGCCGAGCGCATCATCTCCACGGCGCACGCCGAGCGCGGCTCGCTGATCTCCGACACCGAGGTCGCCCGCCGCTCCCAGGCCGAGGCCGACCGGATCCTGAACGAGGCCCGCCAGGAGGCCGAGGAGGTCCGCGCGGAGGCCGACGACTACGTCGACTCCAAGCTCGCCAACTTCGAGGTCGTCCTCACCAAGACGCTCGGCTCGGTCGGCCGCGGCCGGGAGAAGCTCCTCGGCACCGGCCCGGGCCTCGACGAGAACGGCTACGAGGACGAGGACGCCCCCGAGCGCAGCCACGACCCCGAGACGCTGCGCAAGGACGCCGACTCCTACGTCGACGCCAAGCTCGGCGCCTTCGAGGCGGTCCTCGCCAAGACCCTGGAGGCCGTCGGCCGCGGCCGCCAGAAGCTGCACGGCCGCATCGCCACCGACGACCTCGGGGCCCTCGCCGACAACACCGCCACCGTTCAGCACTCCAGCGACGCCGACTACCTGGCCGACCTCACCGCCCTCGCGGAGCAGGACGCCCGGGCCGAGGCCCGGAACCAGGCCGAGCAGCCGGACTACGCCCAGCAGCCGGCGTACGGCTACCAGCAGCAGACCGACGCCTACGCCGGCTATCAGCAGCAGCCCGATCCCTACGCCCAGCAGGACCCGTACGGCTACCAGCAGGCCGACCCCTACGCCTATCAGGGCTACGACCAGCAGCAGGCCGCGTACGACCAGCACCAGGCGCAGCAGACGCACCAGCCGGAGCAGACGCACCAGCCGCAGCAGGACTACGCCCTCGACGAGACGAGCCTCTTCGACACCGGCATGATCACGCCGGAGCAGTTGAGGGCGTACGAGCAGGGTCGCGGCCAGTAGGAGACACCGGATTGGGCCGTGAGCGAAAGGTCCAGTATCCTGGCTCTTCGGTCGCGTGTACGTCCGCGATCACCGCTGCCCGGGAACACCGAAGGGCGGCGTCCCTCTGAGCTCGAAGATCGAAAGCAGGAATGGCCCTGAACGCCCGCCTCGACCACCGCAACCCTCTTGTGTTCGACACACACGAGCTGGGGCGGCGTCCTGGCGCGCTGCAGCGCCTGACCCGTGAGATCGACGCTCCCAAGGATCTCGGCATCCAGGGAGTGATCGGAGTGCCGGAAGGCGCCCCGGTTGTGCTCGAACTCCGGCTCGAGTCGGTCATGGAAGGGGTGCTTGTCACAGGCACCGCCCGTGCACAGGCCGAGGGGGAGTGCGTAAGGTGTCTGGAGCCGCTTGAGCTGGCGCTCGAAGCGGACTTCCAGGAGATGTTCTCGTACCCTGACGCCGACGACCGTGGCCGCGTGAAAGCGGAACCGGCCGACGACGCCGAGGAAGACGAGGACAGGCTCTTCATCGAGGACGGTCTGTTCGACCTCGAGCCTGTGCTGCGCGATGCGGTGGTGCTCGCACTGCCGATGCAGCCGGTGTGCCAGGACGACTGCCTGGGCCTGTGCTCCGAGTGCGGAGAGCGGCTCACGGACGACCCGGACCACCACCACGACGCCGTCGACATCCGTTGGGCGGCACTGCAGGGACTCGCCGGTTCACTCGAAGACGGCGAGAAGGACGAGATGAGTGGCGAAGCGCCTCGATCGGCGCCCGCCAACGAGAAGCAGGAGAAGTAGCCGTGGCTGTTCCGAAGCGGAAGATGTCGCGCAGCAACACGCGCCACCGCCGGTCGCAGTGGAAGGCTGCGGTCCCCAACCTGGTTGCGTGCGAGCGCTGCCACGAGCCCAAGCTGCAGCACATCGCGTGCCCCGCTTGTGGCACCTACAACAAGCGCCAGGTCCTCGAGGTCTGAGCGGCTGGTGAGAGGCACTGTGTCCACGCCGAAGAAGAACTCGGGCGACAACCAGGCCTCGTCCCACACGCTGTTGGAAGGGCGGCTCGGGTACAAGCTCGAGTCCGCCCTTCTGGTGCGTGCGCTGACCCACCGTTCCTACGCATACGAGAACGGCGGCCTGCCCACCAACGAGCGCCTGGAGTTCCTCGGGGACTCCGTGCTCGGCCTGGTGGTCACGGACACGCTGTACACCACCCACCCGGACCTGCCCGAAGGCCAACTGGCCAAGTTGCGGGCCGCGGTGGTCAACTCGCGTGCGCTGGCGGAGGTGGGCCGTGGGCTCGAACTGGGTTCCTTCATCCGGCTCGGCCGGGGTGAAGAGGGCACAGGCGGCCGGGACAAGGCATCCATCCTCGCCGACACCCTCGAAGCGGTGATCGGCGCTGTCTATCTCGACCAGGGTCTTGAGGCGGCCTCCGAACTGGTGCACCGCCTGTTCGACCCCCTGATCGAGAAATCCTCGAACCTCGGTGCCGGCCTGGACTGGAAGACCAGTCTCCAGGAGCTCACCGCGACCGAAGGGCTCGGCGTGCCCGAGTACCTGGTCACGGAGACCGGCCCCGATCACGAGAAGACCTTCACTGCTGCCGCCCGCGTCGGAGGCGTCTCGTACGGCACCGGCACCGGCCGCAGCAAGAAGGAGGCGGAGCAGCAGGCCGCGGAGTCCGCCTGGAGGTCCATCCGGACCGCCGCGGACGAGCGCGCCAAGGCGGTGGCCGAAAAGGCCGTCGAGGCCGTTGAGGTCGTCGAAGCCGCCGAGGACGACGACGAAGGTCCGTCGTCCGTCTCCGCCTGACGCCTGGAAGCACCCAGCGCGTCTGGAAGAACAGCGCAGCCGAGCGCCTGCCCCTGAACGCCGGGGCGGGCGCTCCGCTCATACACCGGTCCGTGACGGGGGAGCCCCATGCCCGAGTTGCCCGAGGTCGAGGTCGTACGGCGGGGCCTTGAACGGTGGGTCGCCCACCGTACGGTCGCCGAGGCCGAGGTGCTGCACCCGCGTGCGGTCCGCCGTCACCTCGCCGGTGCCGACGACTTCGCGCACCGTCTCAAGGGCCACCGCGTCGGTACCCCGAGCCGCCGCGGCAAGTACCTCTGGCTGCCCCTGGAGGACACGGACCAGTCGGTCCTGGCCCACCTCGGGATGAGCGGCCAGCTGCTGGTCCAGCCGCACGCGGCGCCCGACGAGAAGCACCTCAGGATCCGGGTGAGGTTCGCCGACGAGGTCGACACCGAACTCCGCTTCGTCGACCAACGCACCTTCGGTGGACTGTCGTTGCACGACAACACCCCCGACGGCCTGCCCGATGTGATCGCGCACATCGCGCGCGACCCCCTCGACCCGCTCTTCGACGACGAGGCGTTCCACCAGGCCCTGCGCCGCAAGCGCTCCACCATCAAACGGGCCCTGCTCGACCAGTCGTTGATCAGCGGAGTCGGCAACATCTACGCGGACGAGGCCCTTTGGCGCTCCCGCATCCACTACGAGCGCCCCACGGCCGGCTTCACGCGCCCGCGCACGGCCGAACTCCTGGGCCACGTCAGGGATGTGATGAACGCGGCCCTCGCGGTCGGCGGCACCAGCTTCGACAGCCTGTACGTCAACGTCAACGGCGAGTCCGGGTACTTCGACCGGTCCCTCGACGCGTACGGCCGTGAGGGGCTGCCGTGCAAGCGGTGCGGTACGCCGATGCGCCGACGGCCCTGGATGAACCGGTCCAGCTACTTCTGTCCGAGGTGTCAGCGGGCGCCGCGCGTCACGTCGTAGCGCTCGCGGGCGGCCAGGACGTCGTCCATGCGGCCCTCGACGAAGTGGATGAGGCCCAGCAGCCGCTCGGCGACGTCGCGGCCCAGCGGGGTCAGCTCGTAGTCGACCCGGGGCGGATTGGTGGGCTGGGCCTCGCGGTGCACCAGGCCGTCGCGCTCCAGCGCCTGGAGCGTCTGGGAGAGCATCTTCTCGCTCACGCCGTCGACCCGGCGGCGCAGCTCGTTGAAGCGCAGCGAGCCCTCGTACAGGGCGCCGAGGGTGAGTGCGCCCCAGCGGCCCGTCACGTGCTCCAGGGTGCCGCGCGAGGGGCAGGCCTTGGCGAACACGTCGTACGGGAGGTCCCGCGCCTCCAGGGGCTGCTGCGTGGTGTCCATATCACGAGCGTACTGGAAGAGAGCACTAACCGACAGGTCGCACTAACGAAAAGTTAGTGCGCCTCGGGTCCGCGGCCTCTAGTACCCGAAGTCCTGGGTCCACCAGGGGCCGCCCGCACCGAACTGCACACCCACGCCGAGCGTCTTGAAGTCGCAGTTCAGTATGTTGGCCTTGTGGCCGGGGCTGTTCATCCAGGCTTCCATGACCGCGGCCGGGTCGGCCTGCCCCCGGGCTATGTTCTCGCCACCGAGAGTGGTTATCCCGGCCTTCGCCGCCCGGTCCCACGGAGTGGCGCCGCTCGGGTCGGTGTGGTCGAAGAAGCCCTGGTCGGCCATGGCCTTGCTGAAGGCCCCGGCCAGGTCGGCCAGCGCGCTGTTGGCGGCGACCGGGCTGCAGCCGACCTTCGCCCGCTCGACGTTGACGAGCTCCAGCACCTGGGCCGCCGCCGCGGCCTCCGTGGAGACCTCCACCGGCGCGGTGGTCTCCTGCTTCGCCGGCTCCCGCTCCTTCTGTGAAGGAGTGGTCTCCGGCTTCTCGCTCGGCGTGGCCGCCGGCTTCTTCGGCGGCTTCTTCGGCTTCTCGGTCGGCGCGGCCGTCGAGGTCGAGGGGGCCGGCGCGGGCGAGGAGGCGCGCTCGGCGTCCCGGCTCGTCGACGAGCCGTCCTCGCGGCTCTCGGCGCTGCCGGAGGCGCCGCCCTGCTCGGCCGGGGAGTTGGTCGGCGAGCTCGCCGCCTGCAGGTCACCGCCGGTGGTGCTGCCGCCGCCGATCTTGTAGTTGTCCAGGCCGGGCACCACGCCCGCGGCGACGGCGACCGTGCCGATCGCGACGGCGGCGGAGACCCCGAGCAGACCGGTCTTGACCGGCGTCACGAGGTTCTTCCGGCGCCGGCGGTGCGAGCCGCCGCGACGCGGGCCGTCGGCGGGCGTGTAGCCCTCGCCGCGGTACAGCGCGTACTCCTCCTCCGACGCGAACAGGTAGGCGTCACTGCGCGCGTAGGGGTCGGCGTCCTCGTGGCTCAGGCGGGTCGGGGTGCCCACCGAGGCGAAGTTGTACGAGTCCTGCGGGTCGTACCCGCCCTCGTAGGAGCTGAATGTCTGTGTGACTCCCGTGGCGCGGCCCGTGGCGGCGCGGCCGGCGGCGGAGCGTCGGTGGCGTCCCATGTCCTTGCCTTCCTCGTCTGTTCTTGAGGTCGACGCGTCCCCCCGGTCAACCAAAGTCACAAAACCCACACGATGGAGTGAGTTTCGTATGAGATTCATTGGCAGCGGACAGTACCGCATGGCGCCAGAGGAGGGAGTGTCGGGAGAGACATTGGCCGGTTAGGTTGCACCCATGAGCGAGGATGTACGACTGGTCGCCTGGGTGCGTGGACGCGTCCAAGGTGTGGGTTTCCGCTGGTTCACGCGGGCCAAGGCCCTGGAGATCGGTGGCCTGAGTGGTTTTGCTCTCAATCTGGACGACGGACGCGTGCAAGTGGTCGCGGAGGGGCCGCGCAAGGGCTGTCAGGGACTCCTGGAGTGGCTCCTGGGTGACGACACGCCCGGACGCGTCGACGGTGTCACCGAGATCTGGGACACACCTCGCGGGGGTTACGACGGCTTCGCCATCCGCTGAGCCGTTTCTGTAAAACGGCCCAGGCGGTAGCGGAGGGACATGCCACCGGCACCTGCCGGAAGCAGAAAGGCGCTGGTGGTTGCCAAGAAGCCCGTGCCGTGGCAGGCTCCCCGGCTAAGAATGATCGTCACGCCCCCGGGGTCCCGAGGGAGCCGCAGCGCCGCCGTTCTCAGGCCGCGCCGGCGCGGGTTGCCACCAATACGGGGCGTGATCGTGTTGACCGTCAAACTTTTTGGTGAGACGCTGAAAGCACCCCGCGCACCTTAGCTGTTTGGCATGGAAGAACGGCAACACGAACTAAAAAGTGTCAAGCACCGCGGGTGCGAATCCCTCACGACCCACACCGCATCGGTCGGTCACTCAGTGTGGAGGACCATCCATCATGGCAAAGGCGCTTCTCGGTTACGTCGGCGGCTCGGACCCTCGACTCCTCGCCGAGATGCGACGGCTCCAGCAGCGCGTCCAGGACCTGGAATCCGAGCTCGTACGGATCCAGGCGGAGAACGACGCGCTCGCGGCTGCCGCTTCTCACGACAGGATCATGGAGAGCATCGACGCACACCAGGCGGAGCCTGCGCTCACCTGATCACTGCATCGCTACACGACAGCTCACGCAGTGGTCCGGGCGGCCCGTATCAACCGCTAACCGGTATCAATCGCTAAGTTGTCAGAGTTTGCAAGGGACGCTTCGGCGTCCCTTCTTTCTTGCCCCCGTGCACCCTTTCACTCTCTTAACGTTTGGTGTGCCCTCCACGTTCAATGGTGAAACCGCGGGCCACCGCGCGTTCATGGAGTGAGACACCCCCGGAAGGTAGAGTCCAGCGGCGTGCACCTCAAGGCCCTGACCCTCCGGGGGTTCAAGTCGTTCGCCTCGGCGACCACGCTCCGGTTCGAACCGGGGATCACCTGCGTGGTCGGTCCGAACGGCTCGGGCAAGTCCAATGTCGTGGACGCGCTCAGCTGGGTCATGGGTGAGCAGGGCGCCAAGTCGCTGCGCGGCGGCAAGATGGAGGACGTCATCTTCGCCGGCACCACCGGGCGGCCGCCGCTGGGCCGCGCCGAGGTGTCCCTGACCATCGACAACTCCGACGGTGCCCTGCCCATCGAGTACGCCGAGGTCACCATCACGCGGATCATGTTCCGCAACGGCGGCAGCGAGTACCAGATCAACGGCGACACCTGCCGTCTCCTGGACATCCAGGAACTCCTGTCCGACTCCGGCATCGGCCGCGAGATGCACGTCATCGTCGGCCAGGGCCAGCTCGACTCCGTCCTGCACGCGGATCCGACGGGCCGCCGCGCCTTCATCGAGGAGGCCGCCGGCGTCCTCAAGCACCGCAAGCGCAAGGAGAAGGCGCTGCGCAAGCTGGACGCGATGCAGGCCAACCTCGCGCGCGTGCAGGACCTCACCGACGAACTCCGGCGCCAGCTCAAGCCGCTCGGCCGGCAGGCCGCGGTCGCCCGCCGGGCCGCCGTCATCCAGGCCGACCTGCGCGACGCCCGTCTCCGGCTGCTCGCCGACGATCTCGTACGGCTGCGACAGGCGCTCCAGGCGGAGGTCGCGGACGAGGCCACGCTGAAGGAGCGCAAGGAGAGCGCCGAGCAGGAACTGAAGAAGGCCCTCCAGCGCGAGGCCCTTCTGGAGGACGAGGTGCGGCAGCTCACGCCCCGGCTCCAGCGCGCCCAGCAGACCTGGTACGAGCTCTCCCAGCTCGCCGAGCGGGTGCGCGGCACGATCTCGCTGGCCGACGCGCGCGTGAAGAGCGCGACCTCGGCGCCGCCCGAGGAACGGCGGGGCCGTGACCCCGAGGACATGGAGCGCGAGGCCGCCCGCATCCGCGAGCAGGAGGCCGAGCTGGAGGCCGCCCTGGAGGCGGCCGAGCACGCGCTGGAGGACACCGTCGCCCACCGCTCCGAGCTGGAGCGCGAGCTCGCTCAGGAGGAACGGCGTCTGAAGGACGTGGCCCGGGCCATCGCCGACCGCCGCGAGGGCCTCGCCCGCCTCAGCGGCCAGGTCAACGCGGCCCGTTCCCGCGCCGCCTCGGCCCAGGCCGAGATCGACCGCCTCGCCGCCGCGCGGGACGAGGCCCAGGAGCGGGCCGTGGCCGCGCAGGAGGAGTACGAGGCGCTGAAGGCCGAGGTCGACGGCCTGGACGCGGGCGACGCGGCACTCGCCGAGCAGCACGAGGCGGCCAAACGGCGGCTCGCCGAGGCGGAGGCCGCACTGACCGCCGCCCGCGAGGCGGTTACGGCGACGGAGCGCAGGCGAGCGGCGACGCAGGCTCGTCATGAGGCGCTGGCGATGGGCTTGAGGAGGAAGGACGGCACGGGCGCGCTGCTGGGAGCGAAGGACCGCCTCACCGGCTTGCTGGGCCCGGCGGCGGAACTGCTGACGGTGACGCCGGGCCACGAGGTCGCGCTGGCGGCGGCGTTCGGGGCGGCGGCGGACGCGCTGGCGGTGACCTCGCCTTCGGCGGCGGCGGACGCGATCCGGTTGCTGCGGAAGCAGGACGGAGGCAGAGTGTCACTGCTTCTCGCCGGAGCACCGGAATCACCTGGGGGCGCGGGGCTGCATGAGTCTGCGGCTCCGCCGCGGGGCGCGACCAGCCACGACGGACCCGCGGACGCCACTCATCAGCACGCGGCAGATCTGGTCCGCGCCCCCTCCGAACTGATGCCCGCGGTAAGACGTGTTCTCCACGGCATCGTGCTCGTCAACACCCTCGAAGACGCCGAAGACCTCGTCTACGCCCACCCCCACCTCACCGCAGTCACCGCCGAGGGCGACCTCCTCGGCGCCCACTTCGCCCACGGCGGCTCCGCGGGCGCCCCGAGCCTCCTCGAAGTACAGGCCTCCGTGGACGAGGCCGCGGCCGAACTCGAAGAGCTGGCGATCCGCTGCGAGGAACTCACCGAGACCCAGCACACGGCGGTGGAGCAACGCAAGGAGTGCGCCGCCCGAGTCGAGGAGCTGGGGGAGCGGCGCCGGGCCGCCGACCGGGAGAAGTCGGCCGTGGCCCAGCAGCTCGGTCGGCTGTCCGGCCAGGCCAGGGGCGCCGCCGGCGAGGCGGAACGCTCCACCGCGGCTGCCGCTCGGGCGCAGGACGCGCTGGAGAAGGCCCTCGAAGAGGTCGAGGAACTGGCCGAACGGCTCGCGGTGGCCGAGGAGATGCCGGTGGAGGAGGAGCCCGACACCTCTGTACGGGACCGTCTCGCCGCCGACGGGGCCAACGCCCGCCAGACCGAGATGGAGGCCCGCCTCCAGGTCCGTACGCACGAGGAGCGGGTCAAGGGACTCGCCGGCCGGGCCGACTCCCTCGACCGGGCCGCCCGCGCGGAGCGGGACGCACGCGCGCGTGCCGAACAGCGGCGGGCCCGGCTGCGGCACGAGGCCGCCGTGGCCGAGGCTGTCGCCTCCGGTGCGCGGCAGCTGCTCGCCCACGTCGAGGTGTCCCTCGCGCGCGCGGACGCGGAGCGGACCGCCGCCGACGCCGCCAAGGCGCTGCGCGAACGGGAGTTGACCGCCGCCCGGAACACCGGCCGCGATCTCAAGGCCGAACTCGACAAGCTGACCGACTCCGTCCACCGCGGTGAGGTGCTCGGAGCCGAGAAGCGGATGCGGATCGAGCAGCTGGAGACGAAGGCCCTGGAGGAGCTGGGCGTCGAACCGGCGGGTCTCGTCGACGAGTACGGCCCGCACCAGCTCGTCCCGCCCTCCCCGCCCGCCGAGGGCGAGGAGCTGCCCGAGGATCCCGAGCATCCGCGCAACCAGCCGAAGCAGTTCCACCGGGCCGAGCAGGAGAAGCGACTCAAGGCGGCCGAGCGGGCCTACCAGCAGCTCGGCAAGGTCAATCCGCTGGCGCTGGAGGAGTTCGCGGCGCTGGAGGAGCGGCACAAGTTCCTCAGTGAGCAGCTGGAGGACCTGAAGAAGACCCGCGCCGATCTGCTTCAAGTGGTGAAGGAGGTCGACGAGCGCGTCGAGCAGGTCTTCACCGAGGCCTACCGGGACACGGCCCGTGAGTTCGAGGGCGTCTTCAGCCGGCTCTTCCCGGGCGGCGAGGGGCGGCTCATCCTCACCGACCCCGACAACATGCTCACCACGGGCGTGGACGTCGAGGCGCGGCCGCCGGGCAAGAAGGTCAAGCGGCTCAGCCTGCTCTCGGGTGGCGAGCGCTCGCTCACGGCCGTAGCTTTGCTGGTGTCGATCTTCAAGGCGCGGCCCAGCCCGTTCTACGTCATGGACGAGGTCGAGGCCGCC
The DNA here is from genome assembly GCF_040606575.1 of Streptomyces sp. NPDC005402. Lineage (NCBI taxonomy): Bacteria > Bacillati > Actinomycetota > Actinomycetes > Kitasatosporales > Streptomycetaceae > Streptomyces > Streptomyces sp. NPDC005402. Next base: position 190,494 of record NZ_JBEXFB010000017.1, on the reverse strand, counting down.
CTCGACGACACCAACCTCCAGCGGCTGATCCGCATCATGCAGGAGCTGCAGGAGGCCTCGCAGCTCATCGTGATCACGCACCAGAAGCGGACGATGGAGGTCGCCGACGCGCTGTACGGCGTCTCCATGCAGGGCGACGGGGTGTCGAAGGTCATCAGCCAGCGGCTGCGCTGACCTCCCACGACTTCAAGAAGTGAACGTATGTGGCGGTCGTCTGTCTAAGTTCTCACAATTGACCACGTTTGAATTTGAGTCTTGAAGGCATAAGGTCAGCAGCGTTGGATTTACCTTCAGGTACCACCTATCTGGGGGCTGACCACACCGACAGCGTTGCCGGTGGCCCGAGGAGTAAACGTGACCAGCACAGCACAGGCATCCGAACCAGGAGCCCGTACGGCTCACCCCGATCATCTCGGGCATGTCATCTTCATCGCGGCGGCGGCCGCGATGGGCGGATTCCTCTTCGGCTACGACAGCTCCGTGATCAACGGCGCGGTCGAGGCCATCCGGGGCCGCTACGACGTCGGCTCCGCGGCCCTGGCACAGGTCATCGCCATCGCCCTGATCGGCTGTGCCATCGGCGCCGCGACCGCCGGACGCATCGCGGACCGCATCGGCCGTATCCGCTGCATGCAGATCTCGGCGGTCCTCTTCACCATCAGCGCCGTCGGTTCGGCACTGCCCTTCGCGCTGTACGACCTCGCCTTCTGGCGGGTCGTCGGCGGCTTCGCCATCGGTATGGCCTCGGTCATCGGCCCGGCCTACATCGCCGAGGTCGCCCCGCCCGCCTACCGTGGCCGGCTCGGTTCCTTCCAGCAGGCCGCGATCGTCATCGGCATCGCGATCTCGCAGCTGGTCAACTGGGGCCTGCTGAACGCCGCCGGCGGTGACCAGCGCGGCAAGCTGATGGGCCTGGAGGCCTGGCAGGTCATGCTCGGCGTCATGGTGATCCCGGCCGTCCTCTACGGGCTGCTCTCCTTCGCCATCCCCGAGTCCCCGCGCTTTTTGATCTCCGTCGGCAAGCACGAGCGTGCCAAGGAGATCCTCGCGGAGGTCGAGGGCGACAAGATCGACCTCGACGCGCGCGTGGCCGAGATCGAGCACGCCATGAAGAGCGAGCACAAGTCGACCTTCAAGGACCTGCTCGGCGGCTCCTTCTTCTTCAAGCCGATCGTCTGGGTCGGCATCGGCCTGTCGGTCTTCCAGCAGTTCGTCGGCATCAACGTCGCGTTCTACTACTCCTCGACGCTGTGGCAGTCGGTCGGTGTCGACCCGACGGACTCGTTCTTCTACTCCTTCACGACGTCGATCATCAACATCGTCGGCACCGTGATCGCGATGATCTTCGTGGACCGCGTCGGCCGCCGGCCACTCGCCCTGATCGGCTCGGTCGGCATGGTGATCGGTCTCGCGCTGGAGGCCTGGGCGTTCTCCTTCGACCTGGTCGACGGCAAGCTGCCGGCCGCGCAGGGCTGGACCGCCCTGATCGCCGCCCACGTCTTCGTCCTGTTCTTCGCCCTGTCCTGGGGTGTGGTCGTCTGGGTCTTCCTCGGCGAGATGTTCCCGAACCGGATCCGCGCCGCCGCCCTCGGTGTGGCCGCCTCCGCGCAGTGGATCGCCAACTGGGCCATCACCGCGAGCTTCCCGTCGCTGGCCGACTGGAACCTCTCCGCGACCTACGTGATCTACACGGTCTTCGCCGCGCTCTCCATCCCGTTCGTCCTCAAGTACGTCAAGGAGACGAAGGGCAAGGCGCTGGAGGAGATGGGCTGACGGCCCGCACAGTCCCGGGGGGATGGGCCCATACCCCGCCGCCCCTCTCCCCGTACCACCCGTCGCCCCCGGTCCGGCAACCGCCTGGACCGGGGGCGACGGTGTGGTGCGCGGGGGTCACCAGATGAGGACGCCGCCGCCGATCTCCAGGGCCTTGCCGATGCTCTCCTCGATGATCCTCAGCCGGGTCTCGATCTGGTCCCGGTGCTCCTCGAGGGTCCGCGGCCGCTGCGTGCCCTCGGCGACCTCGTCGAGGCGGGAGCGCAGGAGCGCCACCTCGCGCTGGAACTCGGGCACGTCCTCGGCCTCGACATAGAGGTCGTCGGCGGCCAGTACGGGCAGGAAGCGGGCGCCGAGCGAGCGCACGAACTCCGAACCCCACACCGTCGTACGCCACGACTCGAAGCCGCCGGACTGGTACACGCCCTCCGGCACGTCGAGTATCCGCCGCTTGCCGTCCGGCTCCCGGACGAAGACTTCCACCAAAAGGCTCATGGGCTCAGTGGATCACCGCTGCCCCCGGCCGGGCCATCGAATAGCGCCGCAGGTCAGCCGCCCAGGTCCGGAAGCACCCGTTCCGCGAACAACCGCAGACTCCGCCACCCCTCCGCCACCGGCATCCCGCCCGCCAGCGGATGCAGGACGAGGTTGTCGAGCCCCTGCTCCACACACTCCTCGGGCGTCAGGATCCGGTACACGCCCTCCGCGCGCAGTTCCTGCACCGACGTGGCCGCCGACCGCACCGCCGAGCGGATGTCACCGGACTGCCAGGAGGCGTACGTCCGGGCCTCGTGCAGGAAGTGCTCTCCGTGCCGTGCCCACACCTCGTCCGGGTCCTCGGCGATGTGCAGCAGCGGCGTCTCGGCGGTCGGCATCATGGTCCAGCCCTCGGTGCCGTACTCGACGAGCCGTTCCTTGTAGTAGGCCTCCAGCTCCGGCAGATGCGCGCTGGGGAAGAAGGGGAGACCCAGGCGGGCGGCCCGACGGGCGGCGGCCTTGGAGGAGCCGCCGACCAGGAGGAGGGGGTGCGGGTCGGTGAAGGGGCGCGGGGTGACCCGTACGGTACGGCCCCGGTACTCGAACTCCTCGCCGGTCCAGGCCTTGAGGAGGGTCTCCAGGAGCTCGTCCTGCAGGCGGCCCCGCCGCCTCCACTCCACGTCGAACAGGGCGTACTCCTCGGGGCGGTACCCGATCCCGGCGACCGTCACCAGGCGGCCGCCGCTCAGCAGATCCAGTACGGCGATCTCCTCGGCCAGGCGGAGCGGGTCGTGCAGCGGGCCGATCACGGCGGAGACGGTGACCGCGATCCTGCGCGTCGCGCCGAACACCGCGCCCGCGAAGGCGAACGGCGACGGCAGCCAGTTGTTGTCGACGCCGTGGTGCTCCTCGGTCTGCACGGTGGTGATCCCGTGCTCGTCGGCGTACGCGGCCATGTCCAGGGCGGCCCGGTAGCGGGCGCTGAGGGAGGCGGGCGTCGCGCCGGGCTCGACGAGGTTGAAACGGACGACCGTGACGGGCATGGGAGGTCCCCCTTCGCCGGACGGGTGGTGCGGGAACGGTAGCTGACGGGGCGTCAGATTGCTATGGGGGTGGCGCGCACGGAGCGTGGGGAAAGGACCGTCGCGGCCAGGGACGTCCCGTTCGGCCGTCCGCCCGGCCGGTTCCCGCCGATCGGCCTCACCGGGCCGTACGACACGATCGGCGCCGCGACGCCGACGGCGAGGGCCTGCCGGAAGCCGAGGCCGGACGAGCCGGGCCCGCTCCCTGCCGAAACCGCTCGCTTGCCTGAGCGAAGCGGCGCAGTCGCCGCGACGAGGGTGGGATGGATACTGGACGGGTTATGGAAACCGTCATCCTTGCTGTAGTCATCGCCGTGGTCGTGCTCGGTGTGCTCGGCGGACTCGTCGTCGGCAGCCGGCGCAAGAAGCCGCTGCCCCCGCCGCCCCCTTCCGCGCCCGACATCACCGCCCCTCCGGCCGAGCCGCACGTCGGCGACGAGGCCGAGACGCCGCGCGACGAACCGCGCCGGACCATAGAGGAGGTCGATCTCCCGGGCGGCTCGGCGCCGCCCGTCGAAGAAGAGCTCCCCCCGACCGAGATCGAGATCCCGGAGCCCACCGCCGGACGCCTGGTCCGACTGCGCACCCGGCTCTCCCGCTCGCAGAACGCCCTCGGCAAGGGGCTGCTGACCCTCCTGTCGCGTGAGCACCTCGACGACGACACCTGGGAGGAGATCGAGGACATCCTCCTCACCGCCGATGTCGGTGTGGCCCCCACCCAGGAACTGGTCGACGGGCTGCGTGAGCGGGTGAAGGTGCTCGGCACCCGGACCCCCGACGAACTGCGCGGGCTGCTGCGCGAGGAGCTGCTCAAGCTGGTCGGCACCGAGGTCGACCGCACGGTGCGGACCGAGCCCGAGGAGCGCAAGCCGGGCATCGTGATGGTCGTCGGGGTCAACGGCACCGGCAAGACCACCACCACCGGCAAGCTCGCGCGCGTGCTCGTCGCCGACGGGCGGACCGTCGTCCTCGGTGCCGCCGACACCTTCCGGGCCGCCGCCGCCGACCAGCTCCAGACCTGGGGCGAGCGCGTGGGCGCCTACACCGTGCGCGGGCCCGAGGGAGGCGACCCCGCCTCCGTGGCCTTCGACGCGGTGAAGGAGGGCAAGGAGATGGGGGTCGACGTGGTCCTCATCGACACCGCGGGCCGCCTGCACACCAAGACCGGTCTCATGGACGAGCTGGGCAAGGTCAAGCGGGTCGTCGAGAAGCACGCCCCGCTCGACGAGGTGCTGCTGGTGCTGGACGCCACGACGGGGCAGAACGGCCTGGTGCAGGCCCGCGTCTTCGCCGAGGTCGTCGACATCACCGGGATCGTCCTGACCAAGCTGGACGGCACCGCCAAGGGCGGCATCGTGGTCGCGGTCCAGCGCGAACTGGGCGTGCCGGTCAAGCTGATCGGTCTGGGAGAGGGCGCGGACGACCTGGCGCCGTTCGAGCCGGAGGCGTTCGTGGACGCGCTGATCGGCGAGTAGGCCACCGGTCACCGGTACAGGTGCGAAGAAGCGCCCGCCCCCGAGGTGCAGTCGGGAGCGGGCGCTTCGCTGTGTACGGCTACGCCTGTGACCGGTGTGCCACGTACGCCAGCGTCCCGAGCAGCAGGCGGGCCGCCGGCGGCTTCGTCGCCGTGTCCAGAGAAGGTGGCCGCAGCCACTGCACCGGCCCCAGGCCGCCCCGGTCCGACGGCGGAGCGGTGATGTACGTGCCCGGGCCCAGGCCGCGCAGGTCGAGGGAGGCGGCGTCGTCCCAGCCCATGCGGTAGAGGAGTCCGGTCAGGTCGGACGCGGCGCCGGGGGCGACGAAGAACTGGGCGCGGCCTTCGGGGGTCGCGGTCACCGGGCCGAGGGGCAGGCCCATGCGCTCCAGGCGGACCAGGGCGCGGCGCCCGGCCGGCTCGGCGACCTCGATGACGTCGAAGGCGCGGCCGACCTGCAGCATCACCGAGGCGCCGGGGAACTCGGACCACGCCTTGGTCACGTCGTCGAGCGTGGCCCCGGCCGGGACCGGGGGCGCGAAGTCGAGGGGGTGGGCGCCGGGGTGACGGCAGTCCGCGCGGCCGCAGGAGCAGGCGCCGGCCGAAGCCCGCGCGCCCGGGACGACGTCCCAGCCCCAGAGTCCGGTGAACTCGGCGACGGCGGTGCACTCCGAGGAGCGGCCGCGCCTGCGCGTACCGGAACGAATCTCCCGAATGCCGCCGATCGTGAAGCCCATGCCCCCTCCAACGGGTCCAGCGCGCCGGTGGTTACGAGGCGGACGCGACCAGTCACTCTCCGTTGCTTCGTCCGGGCGATGGTGGCGCTCGGAAGTGCTACGGGTGGTGCGCAGGGTCATGTGCGCCCCTGAGTGCACCGCTCCGCCCATCCCGCTCGGTCTATGTCAAGTGAATCGTGTGGAGGCGACGGTGAGTTCATTCGAAGGGGTGGCGAATGGTGGCGTTTCCGGGATCGCCATGGCTGGACGCGTGATCGTAGGATTACTTTGAGTGCACGAGTCCTGGGGGCGCATGCGCTGGTGGGTATGCCGGAGGCAAGTCGGTTCACCGTTCGAAGGCTGACAACCGCCGGACGAACGGCCGTATTTACCGGCATTCTGATAGGGCTTGGCGCACTCGGCGACAAGTGGTCTCAGGGATGGGGGCGTTCCAGTGGGCGGCAACAGCGGAAGCGGGACGGGCGCCGGGAGCGCCGCGCAGAGCTCCTCTCCGGCCGACAAACGCCCCAACGAGCTGCTCACCTCCTGGTTCGTGCGCAGCGGCTGGTCCAAGGGCGAGCTCGCCCGCCAGGTCAACCGCAGGGCCCGCCAGTTGGGGGCCAACCACATCTCCACCGACACCTCGCGCGTGCGCCGCTGGCTGGACGGCGAGAACCCCCGCGAACCCATCCCCAAAATCCTGTCCGAGCTGTTCTCCGAGCGGTTCGGATGCGTCGTCTCCGTCGAGGACCTCGGACTGCGCGCCGCCCGCCAGTCACCGTCCACGACCGGGGTCGACCTGCCCTGGACGGGCCCGCAGACCGTGGCCCTGCTCAGCGAGTTCTCGCGCAGCGACCTCATGCTGGCGCGGCGCGGCTTCCTCGGGAGCTCGCTGGCCCTGTCCGCGGGCCCGTCCCTCATCGAGCCCATGCAGCGCTGGCTGGTCCCCGGCCCGTCCGCCACCCCGCACCGGGAGCCCGACCCCGCCGCCTCCCGCCGCGTCGGCCGGCTCTCCAAGCCGGAGCTCGAGCTCCTCGAGTCGACGACCGTGATGTTCCGCCAGTGGGACGCCCAGTGCGGCGGCGGCCTGCGCCGCAAGGCCGTCGTCGGCCAGCTGCACGAGGTGACGGACCTCCTCCAGGAGCCCCAGCCCGAGACCACCACCCGCAAGCTGTTCAAGGTCGCCGCCGAGCTGGCCGAGCTCGCCGGTTGGATGTCGTACGACGTGGGGCTCCAGCCCACCGCGCAGAAGTACTTCGTCCTCGCCCTGCACGCGGCCAAGGAGGCCGGCGACAAACCGCTCGGCTCCTATGTCCTGTCCAGCATGAGCCGCCAGATGATCCACCTCGGGCGGCCCGAGGACGCCCTGGAGCTGATCCACCTCGCGCAGTACGGCAGCCGGGACTGCGCGAGCCCGCGCACCCAGTCGATGCTGTATGCGATGGAGGCCCGCGCCTACGCCAACATGGGCCAGCCCGGCAAGTGCAAGCGGGCGGTCCGGATGGCCGAGGACACCTTCGCCGAGGCGGACGAGTGGGACGAACCGGACCCCGACTGGATCCGCTTCTTCTCCGAGGCGGAGCTGTACGGCGAGAACTCCCACTCCTACCGCGACCTGGCCTACGTCGCCGGTCGCAGCCCCACCTACGCCTCGCTGTCCGAGCCCCTCATGCAGCGGGCGGTGGAGCTCTTCTCCGGGGACGGCGAGCACCAGCGGTCGTACGCACTCAATCTCGTCGGCATGGCCACCGTGCATCTGCTGCGGCGCGAGCCCGAGCAGAGCACCGTACTGGTGGAACAGGCCATGCACATCGCCAAGAAGGTCCGCTCCGAGCGCGTCAACACTCGTATTCGAAAGACGGTCGACACGGCCGTACGCGATTTCGGTGATCTCGCCGAGGTCGTGGATCTCACCGACAAGCTCGCCGTGGAACTCCCCGAGACCGCGGAAGCCGTCTGAATCCCCAGAACCCCGGCCGCGGCCGGCCTTCCCGAACTGCCCGACTCGGCTCCCCCATGCCAGGTCATAGGAAGGCCGACCGCGGCCGGTTTGACTCCTTGAGCGAAGGTTGCGCCACGATAACGATCGGCGCGGCCCATATCTGCCAGTTCATCGACGCGTAACACACAAGGCGTCTTCGTCACGGCGGCGAAACAACGAGGGGCTTCCACCGAAACCGCGCTGCGCGAATCTCATGGCGCATAACCGGCCCACCCCTCAATCCGCTCTGGCTTCCCGCACGGGGCCGTACCTACGACGAGGAGACGCCGATGGCACCAGCCATCACGCTCGCCGCAGACAAGCTGTCTGTGGCGAACACAGGCTTCATGTTGATCTGTTCCGCCCTGGTGCTGATCATGACCCCGGGTCTTGCCTTCTTCTACGGAGGCATGGTCCGCGTCAAGAGCACCCTCAACATGCTGATGATGAGCTTCATCAGCATGGGTATCGTCACCATCCTGTGGGTGCTGTACGGCTTCTCCATGGCGTTCGGTACGGACCACGGCTCGCTCATCGGCTGGGAGTCCGACTTCTTCGGATGGACCGGCATCGACAAGGGCGACATCTGGTCCGGGTACACGATCCCGGTCCTCGCCTTCGCCGTCTTCCAGATGATGTTCGCGATCATCACGCCCGCCCTGATAAGCGGTGCGATCGCCGACCGCGTGAAGTTCTCCGCCTGGGCGCTGTTCGTCGCGCTCTGGGCGACGGTCGTGTACTTCCCGGTCGCCCACTGGGTCTGGGGCACCGGCGGCTGGGCCTTCGAGCTCGGTGTGATCGACTTCGCCGGTGGTACCGCGGTCCACATCAACGCGGGTGCCGCGGCGCTCGGCGTGATCCTGGTCATCGGCAAGCGCGTCGGCTTCAAGCGGGACCCCATGCGCCCGCACAGCCTCCCGCTGGTCATGCTCGGTGCCGGTCTCCTGTGGTTCGGCTGGTTCGGCTTCAACGCCGGCTCGTGGCTCGGTAACGACGACGGCGTCGGCTCGCTGATGTTCGTCAACACGCAGATCGCCACCGCCGCCGCCATGCTGGCCTGGCTCATCTACGAGAAGATCCGCCACGGCGCGTTCACCACCCTCGGTGCCGCCTCCGGCGCGGTCGCCGGTCTGGTCGCCATCACCCCGTCCGGCGGCGCGATCACCCCGATCGGCGCGATCTGCATCGGCGCGATCGCCGGTGTCGCCTGCGCCGCGGCCGTCGGCCTGAAGTACCGGTTCAACTACGACGACTCCCTGGACGTCGTCGGCGTCCACATGGTCGGCGGCATCATCGGCTCCCTGCTGATCGGCTTCTTCGCCAGCGGCACGGGCCAGTCCGAGGTCAAGGGCCTCTTCTACGGCGGCAACGCGGACCAGCTCTGGAAGCAGTGCGCCGGTGTCTTCGCGGTCCTCGCCTACTCCCTGATCGCCTCCGCCATCCTCGCCTTCCTGCTGGACAAGACGATCGGCATGCGGGTCGACGAGGACGAGGAGATCTCGGGCATCGACCAGGCCGAGCACGCCGAGACCGCATACGACTTCAGCGGCGCCGGCGGTGGCTACGACCGCAGCGCCGTGCCGACCCCGCCCGCCTCCGAGTCCAAGAAGGTGGACGCATGAAGCTCATCACCGCCGTCGTGAAGCCCCACCGGCTCGACGAGATCAAGGAAGCCCTCCAGGCATTCGGCGTCCACGGCCTGACGGTCACCGAGGCGAGCGGTTACGGTCGTCAGCGGGGCCACACCGAGGTCTACCGCGGTGCCGAGTACACCGTGGACCTGGTCCCGAAGATCCGTATCGAGGTCCTCGCCGAGGACGACGACGCCGAACAGCTGATCGACGTCATCGTCAAGGCGGCCCGCACCGGCAAGATCGGTGACGGCAAGGTCTGGTCCCTGCCGGTCGAGACCGCCGTACGGGTCCGGACGGGCGAGCGCGGCCCGGACGCGCTCTGACCGAAGAACAGAACAGGAGCTGCTGGGTGACGAGCACGAACGTGCGCAAGGATGCAGAGGACTCGGGACCCAGCGGCTACGCGGCGGCCCGGCTGCGCCTCCTCCAGGAGGGGGCGCGGTCCGGGCCGCCGCGCCGTTCCGCCCTCGCCGAACTGACCGACGACTGGCTCTCCGGGCTGTTCACCGCGGGCGCCGAGCAGCTGCGCGGAGTCTCCCTGATCGCCGTCGGCGGCTACGGCCGCGGCGAGCTGTCGCCCCGCAGCGACCTGGACCTGGTCCTGCTGCACGACGGCAGCGACTCGGACGCGGTCGCCGCCCTGGCCGACCGCATCTGGTACCCCGTGTGGGACCTGGGCCTCGCCCTCGACCACTCCGTGCGCACGCCTGCCGAGGCCCGCAAGACGGCCGCGGAGGACCTGAAGGTCCAGCTCGGCCTCCTGGACGCCCGCCACATCGCCGGTGACCTGGGCCTGACGGCGGGATTGCGTACGACCGTCCTCGCCGACTGGCGCAACCAGGCCCCCAAGCGCCTCCCCGAGCTTCAGGAACTGTGCGCCGAGCGCGCCGAGCGCCAGGGTGAGCTGCAGTACCTGCTGGAACCCGATCTCAAGGAGGCCCGCGGAGGTCTCCGGGACGCCACCGCCCTGCGCGCCGTCGCCGCCTCCTGGCTGGCCGACGCCCCGCGCGAGGGCCTCGACGACGCCCGGCGCCGGCTGCTCGACGTCCGGGACGCCCTGCACCTGACCACGGGCCGCGCGACCGACCGGCTCGCGCTCCAGGAACAGGACCAGGTCGCCGCCGAACTCGGCCTGCTCGACGCCGACACCCTGCTGCGGCAGGTCTACGAGGCCGCCCGGGTCATCTCGTACGCCAGTGACGTCACCTGGCGCGAGGTGGGGCGCGTCCTCAGGTCGCGTGCCGTACGGCCACGGCTGCGCGCCATGCTCGGGGGCGGCAAGCCGGTCGCCGAGAGGTCACCTCTGGCGGAGGGGGTCGTCGAGCAGGACGGCGAGGTGGTGCTCGCCCGTGCCGCGCGCCCCGACCGGGACCCCGTGCTCCCGCTGCGTGCCGCGGCCGCCGCCGCCCAGGCCGGACTCCCGCTCTCCCTGCACGCCGTGCGGCGCATGGCAGCGGGCGCGCGCCCCCTGCCCACGCCCTGGCCCGCCGAGGCCCGCGAACAGCTGGTCACGCTGCTCGGTTCCGGCCGCCCGACGGTCGACGTCTGGGAGGCGCTGGAGGCGGAAGGCCTGATCACCCAGTTGCTGCCCGACTGGGAGCGGGTGCGGTGCCGTCCGCAGCGCAACGCCGTGCACATCTGGACCGTCGACCGGCACCTGATCGAGACGGCCGTGCGCGCCTCGGAGTTCACCCGGCGCGTCCACCGCCCCGACCTGCTGCTCGTCGCCGCGCTGCTGCACGACATCGGCAAGGGCTGGCCCGGCGACCACTCCGTGGCCGGCGAGATCATCGCGAAGGACGTCGCCGCGCGCATCGGCTTCGACCGCGACGACGTCGCCGTACTCGCGGCTCTCGTACGGCACCACCTGCTGCTCGTGGACACCGCCACCCGGCGTGACCTGGAGGACCCGGCCACCGTGCGCTCCGTCGCCGACGCGGTCGGGTCGCAGGGCACGCTGGAGCTGCTGCACGCGCTGACCGAGGCGGACGCCCTGGCCACTGGGCCGGCCGCCTGGTCGTCCTGGCGGGGCTCGCTCGTCGCCGACCTGGTCAAGCGGGTGGCCGCGGTGCTCGCCGGGGACGACCTCGACGAGCCCGAGGCCGCCGCGCCCACCGCCGAGCAGGAGCGGCTCGCCATCGAGGCGGTCGCGACGGGCGGCCCGGTGCTGTCCCTGCGCGCACAGACCGAACCGCCCGTGGACGCCCAGCCCTCGGCCGACCCGGAACCGCTCGGCGTGGAACTCGTGATCGCCGTACCGGACCAGCCGGGTGTGCTGCCCGCGGTCGCCGGAGTCCTGGCCGTGCACCGGCTGACCGTCCGCACCGCGGAGCTGAGCGCCCAGGACCTGCCCGACGGTGTCGAAGGTTCCGTGCTCCTGCTGAACTGGCGGGTCGCCGCCCAGTACGGCTCTCTGCCCCAGGCGGCCCGGCTGCGCGCCGATCTCGTACGGGCACTGGACGGGTCGCTGGACGTCGCCGGGCGCCTCGCCGAGCGCGACGCCGCCTATCCGAGGCGCCGGGGTGTCGTCGCGCCCGCCGCGCGCGTGACGGTCGCTTCGGCGGCCTCCCGGCACGCCACGGTGATCGAGGTGCGGGCCCAGGACGCCCCGGGACTGCTGTTCCGCATCGGACGCGCGCTGGAGGACGCCGGGGTACGGATGCGCAGCGCACATGTGTCGACGCTGGGCGCCAACGCGGTGGACGCCTTCTACGTCACCGACGGCAAGGGCGCCCCGCTCGGGGCCGGCGAAGCGGCTTCCGTGGCCCGGAAGCTGGAGGAGACCCTGCGGGGCTGACCGGGGGATCCCGGCCACGTGTGTCGCCGGGATACCCTGGAGGGCGATTCCCAGCTGCCACCGACCCCGAGGACCGCGAGCGCCGTGTTCGATACTCTTTCCGATCGCCTCTCAGCGACTTTCAAGAACCTGCGCGGCAAGGGACGGCTCTCCGAGGCGGACATCGACGCCACCGCGCGGGAGATCCGTATCGCGCTCCTCGAGGCGGACGTGGCCCTGCCGGTCGTCCGGTCGTTCATCAAGAACGTCAAGGAGCGGGCCCTCGGTGCCGATGTCTCCCGGGCGCTGAACCCCGCCCAGCAGGTCCTGAAGATCGTGAACGAGGAACTCGTCACGATCCTCGGCGGCGAGACCCGGCGTCTGCGGTTCGCCAAGAACCCGCCCACCGTGATCATGCTGGCGGGTCTCCAGGGTGCCGGTAAGACCACCCTCGCGGGCAAGCTCGGCCGGTGGCTGAAGGAGCAGGGCCACTCGCCGCTGCTCGTCGCCGCCGACCTCCAGCGCCCCAACGCCGTCAACCAGTTGAGCGTCGTCGCCGAGCGCGCCGGGGTCGCGGTCTACGCCCCCGAGCCGGGCAACGGCGTCGGTGACCCGGTCAAGGTCGCCAAGGACTCCATCGAGCACGCCAAGGCGAAGGTCCACGACATCGTGATCGTGGACACCGCCGGCCGTCTGGGTATCGACCAGGAGCTGATGCAGCAGGCCGCGGACATCCGCGACGCCGTCTCTCCGGACGAGATCCTCTTCGTCGTCGACGCGATGATCGGTCAGGACGCCGTGAACACGGCCGAGTCCTTCCGTGACGGCGTCGGCTTCGACGGTGTGGTGCTCTCCAAGCTCGACGGTGACGCCCGCGGTGGCGCCGCCCTGTCGATCCGGCAGATCACCGGCAAGCCGATCATGTTCGCGTCGAACGGCGAGAAGCTCGAGGACTTCGACGCCTTCCACCCTGACCGGATGGCCTCCCGCATCCTCGACATGGGTGACCTGCTCACCCTGATCGAGCAGGCGGAGAAGACGTTCAGCCAGGAAGAGGCCGAGAAGATGGCCTCCAAGCTGGCGTCCAAGAAGGGCGAGGACTTCACCCTCGACGACTTCCTGGCCCAGATGGAACAGGTCCGGAAGATGGGCAGCATCTCCAAGCTGCTCGGCATGCTCCCCGGCATGGGCCAGATCAAGGACCAGATCAACAACCTCGACGAGCGTGACGTCGACCGCACCGCCGCCATCATCAAGTCGATGACCCCGGCCGAGCGCGCCGACGCCACGATCATCAACGGCTCGCGCCGCGCCCGTATCGCCAAGGGTTCCGGCGTCGAGGTCAGCGCGGTCAAGAACCTCGTCGAGCGGTTCTTCGAGGCCCGCAAGATGATGTCCCGCATGGCTCAGGGCGGCGGGATGCCGGGGATGCCCGGGATTCCGGGCATGGGCGGCGGTCCCGGCCGCGCCAAGAAGCAGCCGAAGAAGGCCAAGGGCAAGCAGCGCTCCGGCAACCCGATGAAGCGCAAGCAGCAGGAGGCCGAGGAGGCCGCGCGCAAGGCCGCCCAGGGCGGCAACGCCTTCGGGGTGCCCGGCCAGCAGGCCCCGCAGGACTTCGAACTGCCCGACGAGTTCAAGAAGTTCATGGGCTGAGTGCGTCGCCGCGTGTACCGGCCGGCGACCGGCTCCGCGGTGACCATGACCTTGTGCAGGGTCAGGTCCTCCCGGAGCTGGTCGGCCGCTCGGTGAGACCGACGGCTAGGGCACGCGGGCGACCAGGTACCGGAAGACGTTCGGCATCCACACCGTGCCGTCCCGGCGCTGATACGGATGCAGGGCCTCCGTCACCTCCTTGTCCACCTGTGCCTGGTCGGTCGCCTCGATGGCCGCGTCGAAGAGCCCGGTCGACAGCAGCCCCTTGAGCGCGCTGCCGAGGTCGGCGTACCCGAAGGGGCAGGAGACCCGCCCCGAGCCGTCGGGCCTCAAGCCGGCCCGCTGCGCGACCTCCTCCAGATCGTCGCGCCGGGCCGGGCGCCAACTGCCCGTGCCGCGCAGCGGATCCGCCAGCTTGGTGGCCACCCGCAGCACGGCCGACGTGGCGCACCGCTCCGGTGGACCCCAGCCGACGAGCGCCACGGGCGCTCCCCGCTCGGCGAGCGGTGTCGCCGAGGCGAGAAGGTCACCGAGCCCCTCCGAGTCGCCCGCGAGACACCCGATCGGCTCGAAGGCGGTCACCAGGGTGTACGGGCCGGTTCCGGCGTCGGCGGCGCCCCCGGGCGCTCCCTCGACGAGCCGGGCGCCGGCACCCGCGCGCGTGCCCCACGCCTCCGGCACCAGCCGCTCCCGCGCGAGCGCCAGGCGTTCGGGGGAGGAGGGCTCGACACCGGCGACCGCGGCGCCTCTGGAGGCCGCCAACAGCAGGGCGAGCCCGCTGCCGCAGCCAAGGCCCAACAGCCGCGTCGCGGGGCCCACTTCCAGTCGCTCGTAGACGGCCTCGTACAGCGGAACCAGCATCCGCTCCTGGATCTCGGACCAGTCACGCGCGCGTGCACCGCGGTCCCGACGGGATGTCTCTCCTGTCGAAGGCAGGTGCTGCCGCACGAGCGTAGATGTCATGGATAAGCGCCCCAATCCGCCGAGAGTTGACTTGGTGCCCGATTCCGTAGCCCCGTGATGTGCGCTCGCAGTTCCCCCGTAGGCCAGGTAACTCCGCACTCGACCGCGCGTCCAGAGGCAGAAGGCCCCGCTTGCGGGTTGGCATGTGCCGGGGAAAAGAATTCACATCCCGGCAATGTGCGCCCGTACCATCGCGCCATGGCAAAGGCACCTGTTCTCACACCCCGGACGGACGACTTCCCGCGCTGGTACCAGGATCTGGTCACCAAGGCAGAACTGGCCGACAACGGCCCGGTGCGCGGCACCATGGTCATCCGACCGTACGGGTACGGGCTGTGGGAGCGGATGCAGGCCGAGATGGACGCCCGCATCAAGGAGACGGGCACGCAGAACGCGTACTTCCCGCTGCTGATCCCGCAGTCGTACCTCGCCCGCGAGGCCGACCACGTCGAGGGCTTCGCGCCCGAACTCGCGGTCGTCACCCACGGCGGCGGCAAGGAGCTGGAGGAGCCCGCGGTCGTCCGCCCCACCTCCGAGATGATCATCAACGACTACTTCTCGAAGTGGGTGCAGAGCTACCGCGACCTGCCCCTGCTGATCAACCAGTGGGCGAACGTGGTGCGTTGGGAACTCCGGCCCCGGCTCTTCCTGCGGACGACGGAGTTCCTGTGGCAGGAGGGCCACACCGCGCACGCGACCGAACAGGACGCGCGCGCGTTCGCCTCACGCATCCACCGGCAGGTCTACGAGGACTTCATGACCAACGTCCTCGCCATGGACGTCGTCCCCGGCCGCAAGACCGTCAGGGAGCGCTTCGCGGGCGCCATCAACACCCTCACGCTCGAAGGCATGATGGGCGACGGCAAGGCCCTCCAGATGGCCACCAGTCACGAGCTGGGCCAGAACTTCGCCAAGGCCTTCAACACCTCGTACCTGTCGAAGGAGGGCACCCAGGAACTCGTCTGGCAGACCTCCTGGGGCTCCACCACCCGCATGATCGGCGCCCTGGTGATGATGCACGGCGACGACAACGGCCTGCGCGTCCCGCCGCGGCTGGCGCAGACCCAGGTCGTCGTCCTCGCGATCAAGGGCGACGAGCCGGTTCTGGCCAAGGTCCGCGAGATCGGCGACCGGCTGAAGGCGGCGGGGCTGCGCGTCCACGTCGACGACCGCACCGACACCCCCTTCGGCCGCCGCGCGGTCGACTGGGAGCTCAAGGGCGTGCCGGTCCGCGTCGAGGTCGGGCCCCGTGACCTGGAGAGCGGCACCGCGATGGTGGCCCGCCGTATTCCGGGCGGCAAGGAGGCGGTCGCCGTCGACGATCTCGTACGCCTGCTCCCCGCCGCCCTGGAGGAGGACCAGGCGCTGCTGCTGGCCCAGTCCCGCGAGCGCCGCGAGTGCCGGACGACCGACGTGTCGACGTTCGACGAGGCCGTCGAGGCCGCTGTCGCCGGCGGCTGGGCGCGGATCCCGTGGGCCACTCTCGGCGAAGAAGGCGAGGCCAGGCTGGCCGGGCACGCCGTGACCGTACGGTGTCTGGTCGCTGAGGACGGGTCGGTGCCGGGAACCGATGACGCCCCCGGTAACGTCGCAGTGGTCGCGCGCGCTTACTGAGGCAGCGCCCTTCCGGTGCGAGAGCGACCGAAACGCCTCTTGCGCACCTGCGGATCACAACCGCACCGGCGCGTGGACACGATCTACGCGCCGGGGCGTACCTCACACTACGTACCGGCTTGATACGAGCTGTGAGGCTTCTCCGCAGATCAGCGCACCCGCCCTCGTCTCCACGCATCAGCGGCAACTGACGGGTACGTGCAAATTATTTGGGATGCCCCGGAATAGGAACACAGGGGCACTCTGGCTCGTTGTCATTACGTGAGCACGACACAGACACCACCAGTTCTCGCCGCAGAGCTGGCAGAGGCGTGGGCCGACATTCAGCGGTACCACCCCGAACTGCCGGACCTTGCCGCGCCAGAGTCCCTGATCGGGGAGTCGTCGTCCGCGTGCGGTCACGAGCTCTCCTTCGAGCGACTGCTTCATGAGGCAGTCCACGGCATCGCCGCCGCGCGAGGCATTCGCGACACCTCCCGCGCCGGCCGCTACCACAACCGCAGATTCCTCGCGATCGCCGAGGAGATGGGCCTGGACCACCCCGAGGAGCCGCACCCGAGCAGCGGCTTCTCACTGGTCACGCTCACCCCCGAGGCAAAGCGCCGCTACCGCCCGACCATCGAGCGGCTCCAGCGCGCCCTCAAGGCCCACACGGCGGCGACCTCCGCCGACACCGCCCGCTCCTTCCGGGGTCCGGCGGCGCGTCACGGCTCCTCCGGAGGCGGGGTCCGGGTCAAGGCGGTCTGCGACTGCGGCCGCAATGTGCGGGTCGTCCCCTCCGTCCTGGCCCAGGCGCCGATCGTCTGCGGGGGCTGCGGGAAGCCGTTCCGTATTCCCGAGATCGTCGGCGCGGCGAGCTGAGATCGCGGCTGCTCGTGGCAGTCGCGGTCCTGCCCGGGGGCACCTGGAGTGCCGGGTGCCCCTCGGGCATGCTCGTGCGCGGCCTCGGTCCGAGGAGAGCCCCGGGGTGTGGCACAATGGCTAGCTGTACTCGACAGCCGCACAGGAACCCTCTCGCCTCCGGCTGACGCGTCCATCGGGCACTCGGGTACCGCAACCCCACGCGGCAGTCTCGCCGTGCCCAACCACGTCAAATCCAGGAGAACCAACTCCCGTGGCAGTCAAGATCAAGCTGAAGCGTCTGGGCAAGATCCGTGCGCCTCACTACCGCATCGTCGTCGCCGACTCCCGCACCCGTCGTGACGGTCGTGCGATCGAGGAGATCGGTCTGTACCACCCGGTGCAGAACCCCTCGCGCATCGAGGTCGACTCGGAGCGCGCGCAGTACTGGCTGGGTGTCGGCGCGCAGCCGACCGAGCCCGTGCTCGCCATCCTGAAGAAGACCGGCGACTGGCAGAAGTTCAAGGGCGAGCCCGCCCCGGCTCCGCTGCTCCAGCCGGCCGAGAAGGCCGCGCGTCCCTCGTTCGAGGCCCTCGGTGGCGACGACGAGGGCAAGGGTGAGGCCATCACCC
This sequence comes from Streptomyces sp. NPDC005402, assembly GCF_040606575.1. Lineage (NCBI taxonomy): Bacteria > Bacillati > Actinomycetota > Actinomycetes > Kitasatosporales > Streptomycetaceae > Streptomyces > Streptomyces sp. NPDC005402. The sequence goes on along the minus strand of NZ_JBEXFB010000017.1, from coordinate 172,879 downwards.
AGAAGAAGAAGGCTGAGAAGAAGGACGAGGCTGCGGCTGAGTCCGAGTCGACCGAGGCCTGAGCATGCTCGAGGAGGCTCTCGAGCACCTCGTGAAGGGCATCGTCGACAACCCCGACGATGTGCAGGTCGCCTCGCGCACCCTGCGCCGCGGGCGCGTGCTTGAGGTCCGGGTCCACCCCGACGACCTCGGCAAGGTGATCGGCCGCAACGGCCGCACCGCACGCGCCCTGCGTACCGTTGTGGGCGCCATCGGCGGCCGTGGTGTCCGCGTCGACCTCGTCGACGTCGACCACGTCCGCTGACGTCAAACGCAGCACCGGCTCGGGCCGGGGAGGGCCATCGGGCCGTCCCCGGCCCGTAGTCGTTACGGGCCCTACGACAGGAGATCTTCCGAAGTGCAGCTCGTAGTCGCACGGATCGGCCGCGCCCACGGCATCAAGGGCGAGGTCACCGTCGAGGTCCGTACCGACGAGCCGGAACTCCGGCTCGCACCCGGCGCCGTACTGGCGACCGATCCGGCCGCCACCGGCCCGCTCACCATCGAGACGGGCCGTGTCCACAGCGGCCGCCTCCTGCTGCGTTTCGAGGGCGTCCGCGACCGGACCGCCGCCGAGGCGCTGCGCAACACCCTTCTGATCGCCGAGGTCGATCCGGAGGAGCTGCCCGAGGAGGAGGACGAGTACTACGACCACCAGCTCATGGACCTCGACGTCGTGACCGAGGACGGCGTGGAGGTGGGCCGGATCACCGAGATCTCGCACCTGCCCTCCCAGGACCTCTTCATCGTGGAGCGGCCGGACGGCAGCGAGGTGATGATCCCGTTCGTGGAGGAGATCGTCGCCGAGATCGACCTGGCGGAGCAGAAGGCGGTCATCACCCCGCCGCCCGGGCTGATCGACGACCAGGCAGTCGGCGACGAAGTCGCTGATGGGCCCAGCGTGTCCTCGCGGGGAGAGTCGTAGAAGATGCGCCTCGACGTCGTCACGATCTTCCCCGAGTACCTCGACCCCCTGAACGTCTCCCTGGTCGGCAAGGCACGCGCGCGTGGGCAGCTGGACGTGCACGTCCACGATCTGCGCGAGTGGACGTACGACCGCCACAACACCGTCGACGACACCCCGTACGGCGGCGGCCCGGGCATGGTCATGAAGACCGATCCCTGGGGGGACGCGCTGGACGCCGTGCTGGCGGACGGCTACGAGACGGGCTCCCACGCGCCCGCCCTCATCGTCCCCACCCCGAGCGGCCGCCCCTTCACCCAGGAACTCGCCGTCGAGCTCTCCGAGCGGCCCTGGCTGATCTTCACGCCCGCGCGCTATGAGGGCATCGACCGGCGGGTGATCGACGAGTACGCCACGAGGATGCCGGTTCACGAGGTGTCCATCGGCGACTACGTCCTCGCCGGCGGCGAAGCGGCCGTACTGGTGGTCACCGAGGCGGTGGCCCGGCTGCTGCCCGGCGTCCTCGGCAACGCCGAGTCGCACCGGGACGACTCCTTCGCGCCCGGAGCCATGGCGAACCTGCTCGAAGGGCCCGTCTACACCAAGCCGCCCGAGTGGCGCGGCCGCGGCATCCCGGACGTCCTGCTCAGCGGCCACCACGGCAAGATCGCCCGCTGGCGCCGGGACGAGGCGCTCCGGCGTACGGCCGCCAACCGGCCCGACCTCATCGAGCGCTGTGACCCGGCGGCCTTCAACAAGAAGGACCGCGAGATGCTCTCCATCCTGGGCTGGGCGCCGGGCCCGGCGGGGGAGCCGTACGGCCGATTTTGGCGCAGGCCGGAAGGCGTGGAAGAATAGGCCGCTGTTGTGCGTCGTCCGGCGCGCGCCCCTGCCACAGGGGGACACGACGCCCGCCCCGACACGGACAGCCTCCTCACGAAACCTAGCTACCGCCGATGACCTGTGGCATGGGCGAAGAAAGCAGACAAAATGTCTCACCTGCTCGACACCGTCGACTCCGCGTCGCTGCGCAGCGACATCCCGGCCTTCCGCCCGGGTGACACCGTCAACGTCCACGTCCGCGTCATCGAGGGCAACCGCTCCCGTGTGCAGCAGTTCAAGGGCGTAGTCATCCGTCGCCAGGGCGCCGGTGTCCGTGAGACCTTCACGGTCCGCAAGGTCTCGTTCTCCGTCGGCGTCGAGCGCACCTTCCCGGTGCACACCCCGATCGTCGAGAAGATCGAGCTCGTCACCCGCGGTGACGTGCGTCGCGCGAAGCTGTACTACCTGCGTGAGCTCCGCGGCAAGGCCGCGAAGATCAAGGAGAAGCGCGACAACTGAGCGCCTTTCGGACGTCACAGCGGGGCCGGATAGCATCTGGCTCCGATGGACACCGAAGCACAGCCGACGGAGCGCGACCGCTCCTCCCGCCCCGAACCGGGGGCCGTGGAGGGACGGTCGCGTTTCGCGTTGGTGGCGAGAATCACCCAGTGGCTGCCCGGCGGCCGGATCTCCCTGACCCTGCTGCTCTGCCTGGTCCTTCTTTTGCTGATCAGTACGTTCGTGGTCAGACCTTTCCAGATTCCTAGCGGATCCATGGAAAACGGATTGAGGATCGGGGACCGCGTTCTCGTAAATAGGTTGGCGTACCGTTTCGGTGCCGAGCCGCGGCGGGGAGATGTGGTCGTGTTCGACGGAACCGGGTATTTCGGGGACGGGGACTACATCAAGCGGGTTGTGGGTGTGGGTGGAGACCATGTGGTCTGCTGCGACAAGAAGGGGAGGATCGAGGTGAACGGCCGGTCGGTCGACGAGTCGGGCTTCCTGTACCCCGGCGACAGCCCCTCCTCGGTGCCCTTCGACGTCGAGGTTCCCGACGACGCCCTGTTCGTCCTCGGCGACCACCGCAGCGTCTCCAGCGATTCCCGGGACCATCTGGGCTCACCGGGCGGCGGCATGATCCCCGTGGACGACGTCCTCGGGCGGGCCGACTGGATCATCTGGCCCGCCGGCCACGCCACCCGCCTGCCCCGTTCCGCCGCCTACGCGCGCGTGCCCGCAGCGGAGGGCGCGCATGGGTAACCGCGGGAAACCGCGCGGTGTGTCGAGCACCGCCGCCGACAATCTGCTGCCCACCGGCGTGAGGCGTTCCGCCAGCCCCGCGGGCGGCCGCTCGCGCGCGGAGCGACGCAAGCTCCAGCGCAAGGTCAAGCGGCGCAGAAGGCGCGGAGCGGTCAAGGAGATACCCCTCCTGGTCGGCGTGGCCGTCCTGATCGCCCTGGTCCTCAAGACATTTCTCGTCCAGGCGTTCGTCATCCCGTCCGGCTCCATGGAGCAGACGATCCAGATCGGCGACCGCGTCCTGGTCGACAAGTTCACCCCGTGGTTCGGCTCGGAGCCGAAGCGCGGGGACGTCGTCGTCTTCAAGGACCCCGGCGGCTGGCTCCAGGACGAGCAGACCACGACGAAGAAGGACGACCCCGTCGTCGTCAAGCAGGTCAAGGAAGGGCTCACCTTCATCGGTCTGCTGCCGTCCGACAACGAGAAAGACCTGATCAAGCGGGTCGTCGGGGTCGGCGGCGACCGCGTCAAGTGCTGTGACCCGCAGGGCCGCATCACCGTCAACGGCGTCCCCCTGAGCGAGAGCGACTACCTGTATCCCGGGAACGCCCCGTCCACCCAGCAGTTCGACATCACCGTCCCCCAGGGGCGGCTGTGGGTGATGGGGGACCACCGCGCCAACTCCGCGGACTCCCGCTCGCACCAGGACACCGACTACGGCGGCACCGTGTCCCTGGACTCGGTGGTGGGGCGGGCCAGGGTCATCGCATGGCCTTTCGGCCACTGGAACATGCTGGACGAACCGAAAACTTACTCTTCCATTGCCGACTCGGCGTCCGGGGCGACCGCAGCTTCCCAGGCGTCGCTTAGGGTTGCTCCCGAGGATCCGAACGAAGCGATCCAACTCCCGAGCCCTGCGGAACTCCCGCTCGTTATGGGAGTGGTGGGCCTGCGCCGTACTTGGGGCAGGCGGCGGCACAGAGTAAGGAGTTGGCGTGGGGGATGTGGCGGTTGGCGCACGGTCCGGGCACGACGGCGAGGAGCACCGCGGACGCCCCGTGGAAGCAGCCGACCCGGCCGCGGACAGCGCCGTGACCTCCGGGAGTGACTCCGGGGCGACCGAGGACGGTACGGCGACGGAGGTCAGGGGAGGGGGGCCCGGCGATTCGGCCCCCGGGGTGAAGAAGCAGCGCTCCTTCTGGAAGGAGCTACCCATCCTGATCGGCATCGCGCTGGTGCTGGCGCTGCTGATCAAGACGTTCCTGGTGCAGGCCTTCTCGATTCCCTCCGACTCGATGCAGAACACCCTCCAGCAGGGTGACCGCGTGCTGGTCGACAAGCTCACCCCGTGGTTCGGCTCGGAGCCCGAGCGCGGCGAGGTCGTCGTCTTCCACGACCCCGACAGCTGGCTGGCGGGCGAGCCCACGGCCGACCCGAACGCCGTACAGACGTTCCTGTCCTGGATCGGTCTGATGCCCTCCGCGGAGGAGAAGGACCTCATCAAGCGCGTCATCGGCGTGGGCGGTGACACGGTCTCCTGCTCGGGCACCGGCCCGCTGAAGGTCAACGGCAAGGCGCTGGACGAGGCGTCGTACGTCTACGCCGGCAACACCCCCTGCAGCCAGGACGACCAGGGCGGCCAGTTCACCGTGAAGGTCCCCAAGGGCTACATCTGGGTGATGGGCGACCACCGGCAGAACTCCCGTGACTCGCGCTACAACCAGTCGGACAAGCACCACGGCATGGTCCCGGTCGACGACGTCGTGGGCCGCGCCATCGTCAAGGCCTGGCCGATCAACCGCTGGGGCACGCTGCCGAAGCCGGACACCTTCGACCAGGCCGGCATCAACGACAAGTCGTCGGCCTCCGCCGCCCTGACGGTCGCGCCGCAGGGGATCGCCCTCGTCGGTGTGGTGCCGGTGGCGCTGTGGCGGCGCAGGAAGGCCGCCGTCGAGCGGACCCGCTGAGCACCGCCCGGCCGACCGGGCTGGCACCGGACTGCCACGGGCCTGGTGAAAGCTTTGCGGAGCTTGGCGCTCCGGCCGGGCAGGAGGGGCTGACCCGCTCAGGTACCGCCGGGTAGGGTGCGGATCCATGGGTGGCGAGAGCACTACACGTACGGCCCCGCACGGCGGAGGCACCAGCACGGGCCCAGTGGGCAGCCGGACCGGACAGCGACTGTCCGGACTGGCCGTCGTGCTGGGCCTGGTGCTGTTTCTCGGGGGATTCGCCTGGGGAGCGGTGCTGTACCGGCCGTACACCGTGCCCACCGGTTCGATGACGCCCACGATCGACGCCGGCGACCGGGTGCTGGCCCAGCGCGTCGACGGCGACGAGGTACGCCGGGGCGATGTCGTCGTCTTCACCGACAAGACCTGGGTGTCCAACGCGCCCGTGGTCAAGCGGGTCGTCGCGGTCGGCGGTGACACGGTCTCGTGCTGCACGGACGGGAAGCTGACCGTCAACGGCAAGAAGATCGACGAGACCTATCTCAAGGGCAGCGTGGTGGAGGACAAGTCCATCCCGACCGTGAAGGTGCCCAAGGGCCGCCTGTTCCTGCTCGGCGACGAGCGCCAGGGCTCGCTGGACTCCTCCGCCCACCTCACCGACGCGGCCCAGGGAACCGTGGCGCGCTCGGCCGTGACCGCTCGTGTGGACGCCGTCGTCTGGCCCATGAAGGGCATGCTGGAGCGCCCCACCGCCTTCGAACCGCTCGGCGCCCCGTCCTCGCCCGGCCCGCTGCGTACGATCTTCCTCCTGATCGTCGCCGGCGGGGTGCTGGTCATGGGCGGCGGGGCGTACGGGCCCGTGGCCAAGCTGTTCGGCGGGCGCTCCCGTGTCCGGACGGAGCCCGTCGGTGCCCGCTGAGGCGTCGGCCGGGTACGGGGACTCGTCCGAAGGCGGGCTGCGCAAGGTGGCCCGGGTGGTGCTGCTCGATCCCGAGGACCGCATCCTGCTGCTGCACGGGCACGAGCCGGACGATCCCTCCGACGACTGGTGGTTCACGCCCGGCGGCGGACTGGAGGGCGACGAGACCCGTGAAGAGGCCGCTCTGCGGGAACTCGCCGAGGAGACCGGCATCACCGAGGTGGAACTCGGGCCGGTGCTCTGGCGGCGGACGTGCTCGTTCCCCTTCGCGGGCCGTCGCTGGGACCAGGACGAGTGGTACTACCTGGCCCGTACGACGGTGACGGCCACCCGGGCCACGGCCCTGACCGAGCTGGAGCGACGCAGCGTCGCCGGAGCGCGCTGGTGGACGTGTCGGGAACTGACCCAGGCACATGAGACGGTGTATCCGACCAGACTCGCCGAGCTGCTGCGCAGGCTGCTCGACGAAGGTCCTCCGGCCGGGCCCGTGACCCTCGACACCGAAATCGTCTAGGTGCTGACGGGACTGGCGCACAATGGTGGGATCGCACGGCTGAAGGGGAACATGCCATGAGCGCCGAGGACCTCGAGAAGTACGAGACCGAGATGGAGCTCAAGCTCTACCGGGAGTACCGCGATGTCGTCGGTCTGTTCAAATACGTGATCGAGACCGAGCGACGCTTCTACCTGACCAACGACTACGAGATGCAGGTGCACTCGGTCCAGGGTGAGGTGTTCTTCGAGGTGTCCATGGCGGATGCGTGGGTGTGGGACATGTATCGGCCGGCTCGCTTCGTGAAACAGGTTCGGGTGTTGACGTTCAAGGACGTGAACATTGAGGAGCTGAACAAGAGCGATCTGGAGCTGCCGGGCGGGTGAGACCGGCCCGGTCCTGTGACTCGTGTGGGTGACGGGGTTTTCCACAACCGCTGAGTAGTCCACCAAGATCAACTCGGTGGGCGGGGTTGCGTGATCGTTGGCGCCGGAGGTGGTGCCGACATGAACGCACGCAGTGCACTCGGCAAGTACGGCGAGAGTCTGGCCGCGCGGCGGCTGACCGAGGCCGGGATGACGGTCCTGGAGCGCAACTGGCGCTGTGGCAGGACCGGCGAGATCGACATCGTGGCGCGGGACGGCGAGGTCCTCGTCGTCTGCGAGGTCAAGACACGCCGGACGGGTGCCTTCGAGCATCCGATGGCCGCGGTGACGCCCGAGAAGGCGGAGCGCCTGCGGGGCCTCGCCGCCTGCTGGATCCACGCCCATGGAGGAGCGCCACCGGGAGGCGTCCGCATCGACCTGGTGGGCGTCGTCCTGCCCCGGCGCGGCGCGCCCGTGGTCGAGCACGCGCGGGGGGTGGCCTGAGATGGGTTTCGCTCGTACGTGCTCGGTGGCGCTGGTCGGCGTCGAAGGGGTCGTGGTCGAGGTCCAGGCCGACCTGGAGCCCGGGGTCGCGGCCTTCACACTGGTGGGGCTGCCGGACAAGAGCCTGACGGAGAGCCGGGACCGGGTCCGGGCGGCCGTCGTGAACTCGGGGGGCGAATGGCCCCAGAAGAAGCTCACGGTGGGGCTCAGCCCGGCGTCGGTTCCGAAAGCGGGTTCGGGATTCGACCTGGCTGTCGCATGCGCCGTGCTGGGCGCCTCGGAGCGGATCGACCCGCGTGTGCTCGCCGACATCGTGATGATCGGAGAGCTGGGCCTGGACGGCAGGGTGCGTCCGGTCCGGGGCATCCTGCCCGCGGTGCTGGCCGCCGCGGACGCCGGTTACGTACAGGTCGTCGTGCCGGAGTGCGCCGCGGCCGAGGCCTCGCTGGTGCCCGGGGTCTCCGTGCTGGGCGTACGCAGTCTGCGGCAACTGATCGCGGTCCTCGCGGACGAACCGGTGCCCGACGAGGAGCCGCACGAGCCCGGCCGCCCCGATCCGCTGCTGGCCGGCCTGCGCGTGCCGGGCACGGGGGCGGCCACCGGCATGCACAGCTCCGGAGCCGCTCAGCAGGACCATGGACACGATCTGGCCGACGTCGTCGGTCAGACCTCGGCGCGGACGGCCGTGGAGGTCGCGGCGGCCGGAGGCCATCACCTGTTCCTGGAGGGGCCGCCCGGCGCTGGCAAGACGATGCTCGCCGAGCGGCTGCCCGCGGTGCTGCCCCGGCTGGCCCGGGAGGAGTCGCTCGAGGTGACGGCGGTGCACTCGGTGGCGGGGCTGCTGCCACCGGGCAAGCCCCTGATCGACGTCGCCCCCTACTGCGCCCCGCACCACTCGGCCACCATGCAGGCCCTCGTCGGCGGCGGACCCGGTATCGCCCGTCCCGGGGCGGTGTCGCTGTCTCATCGAGGCGTTCTCTTTCTGGACGAGACCCCCGAGTTCAACACCCGGGCCCTCGACGCGCTGCGGCAGCCGCTGGAGGCGGGGCACGTGGTGATCGCGCGCAGTGCGGGTGTCGTACGGTTCCCGGCGAAGTTCCTGATGGTGCTCGCGGCCAACCCGTGCCCCTGCGGTCGTTTCTCGCAGACGGACGACTTCTGCGAGTGCCCGCCCTCGGCCGTCCGCCGCTACCAGGCCAGGCTCTCCGGCCCGCTGCTCGACCGGGTCGACCTGCGCGTGCAGGTGGACCGTGTCACGCGTGACCAGCTTGCCGGACGCGGTGCCCGGGGCGAGTCGACCGCCGTGGTCGCCGACCGGGTCCGGGCCGCCAGGGAACGGGCGGCGATGCGCTTCGCCGGTAACCCGTGGCGGACCAACAGCGAGGTGCCCGGACGCGAGCTGCGCAGCCGCTGGCACGCCGTGTCCGGGGCGATGGACGAGGCCGAGCGCAATCTGGAGCGGGGTGTCCTGACCGCCCGGGGGCTCGACCGCGTCCTGCGCGTCGCCTGGACCGTCGCGGACCTCGTCGGACACGACCGCCCGGACGCGGCGGACGTCGCCCTGGCGCTGCAACTGCGCACCGGAGTGCCCCGGGGCGTGCCCATGGCCATCGGGGCGCTGACATGAGCGGCGACGAACCCGACGCGGAGCTGCTCGACCGCGTCTTCCTCGCCCGGGTCGTCGAGCCCGGCGACGAGACCGCGGGGCGCTGGGTCCGGGAGCGGGGTGTGGCGGAGGTGGCCTCGCGGTTGCGCGGGTACGGGGAGCCGTTGCCGGGGGTCGGCGAGAAGCGCTGGGGTGGAATGCGGGCCCGGGCCCAGGTGGCCGAGCCGCGCCGGGATCTCGCCGTCGCGTACGAGGCCGGGGCGCGGTTCGTCGTTCCCGGGAGCGCCGAGTGGCCGGGACAGCTCGACGACCTCGGGGACGCGCGGCCGCTCGGACTGTGGGTGCGGGGGCGGCCCAGCCTGCGGATGTGGGCGCTCAGGTCCGTCGCCCTCGTCGGGGCCCGCGCCTGTACCGAGTACGGAGCCCACATGGCGGCCACCCTCGCCACCGGGCTCGCCGAGCTCGGGTGGGTTGTCGTGTCCGGCGGGGCCTACGGGGTCGACGGTGCCGCCCACCGCGGTGCCCTCGGCGCAGGCGGCGCCACCGTCGCCGTCCTGGCCTGCGGGGTCGACCGGCCCTATCCGCGCGGACACACCCAGTTGATCACCAGGATCGCCGAACAGGGTCTGGTGATCGGGGAGTTGCCACCCGGCGATCATCCGACGCCCAGCAGATTCGTGCTGCGCAACAGGGTGATCGCCGCCCTCACCCGGGGCACCGTGGTCGTCGAGGCCGCCCACCGCAGCGGCTCACTGGTCACCGCCCGTGCGGCACAGCGGTTGGGCCGTCACACGATGGGGGTGCCCGGGCCGGCCACCAGCAGCTTGTCCGCGGGGGTGCACGAGCTGCTGCGCGGGGACGCCACGTTGGTCACCGACCCCGCGGAAGTCGTGGAGCTGGTCGGCGACATGGGGGAGCTGGCCCCCGACCGGCGCGGACCCGTGCTGCCGCGCGATCTGCTGGACCCGGAGGCACGGAGGGTCCTGTCCGCACTGCCCGCGCGGCGGGAGGCCGGCGTGGACGAGATCGCGCGCGGTGCGCAGACGACCCGGGACGACGCCGTCGCGAGACTGTACGAACTCCGTTCACTTGGTTACGTCGAACGACACGGCGACGGCTGGAAGTTGACACGCCAGGCGATGATCTCCGTCCGGGGCGGCCGTGGCCCGTGCTGACCGAGCGTGTTCGGCCGTCCGGGGGAACCCCGAAGGACCTGGGGAATTCCCGCAGTTGGGGATTTTCGTTGATCACACAGCGCGACGACCTTGCCTCACGGGAGCGGCCCGCGAAACGTGTCCGGGCGTGAACCCGGACACGCTGTTTGCGCACTGCGACTCTTCAGTCACGCTACGCTCACGGGGTTTCCGACGCACTCCACGTACATCGCGTACTTCAGGCAGAACGGCACAAGGCGACGAATGCCCCAGCACACTTCCGGGTCCGACCGGGCGGCCATCCCCCCAGCCGCCCGTGACGGTGGCGGCGTGCGGCCGCCGGCTCCCTCGACGCTCGACGAGCTGTGGCGGTCGTACAAGACGACGGGGGACGAACGGCTGCGAGAGCAGCTGATCCTGCACTACTCCCCGCTCGTGAAGTACGTGGCCGGGCGGGTGAGCGTCGGGCTGCCGCCCAACGTCGAGCAGGCGGACTTCGTCTCCTCGGGGGTCTTCGGGCTCATCGATGCGATCGAGAAGTTCGACATCGACCGGGAGATCAAGTTCGAGACGTACGCGATCACCCGGATCCGGGGCGCGATGATCGACGAACTGCGGGCGCTGGACTGGATCCCGCGGTCCGTGCGGCAGAAGGCGCGCAACGTCGAGCGGGCTTACGCGACGCTGGAGGCGCGGCTGCGACGTACGCCGACCGAGGGGGAGGTCGCCGGCGAGCTGGGGATCGCGGTGGACGATCTTCACGCGGTCTTCAGCCAGTTGTCGCTGGCCAACGTGGTGGCGCTGGAGGAACTGCTGCACGTCGGCGGCGAGGGCGGCAACCGGCTGAGCCTCATGGACACGCTGGAGGACACCGCCGCGGACAACCCCGTGGAGGTCGCCGAGGACCGGGAGCTCAGACGGTTCCTCGCGCGGGCCATCAACACGCTGCCCGAGCGGGAGAAGACCGTCGTGACCCTGTACTACTACGAGGGGCTCACGCTCGCCGAGATCGGGAACGTGCTGGGAGTGACCGAGAGCCGGGTCAGTCAGATCCACACCAAATCCGTGCTGCAGCTACGGGCCAAGCTGGCCAGTTTCGGTCGCTGACCTGGCCGGACCGCCTGCCCGTCGCGGCCGGTCGGGCGGAGTGACTCCCGCCCGGAGTGGCGCGTCCGTACAGTGGTTGACGTGCCAAGGATTCGAGCGGCCTCCGTGGCCGAGCACCGGTCGATGCAGCGAGCCGCCCTGCTGGACGCGGCTCGCTCTTTGCTGTCCGAGGGCGGGACGGAGGCGCTGACCTTCCCGGCTCTCGCCGAACGGACGGGGCTCGCGCGGTCGTCCGTGTACGAGTACTTCCGGTCGAGGGCCGCCGTGGTCGAGGAGCTGTGCCAGGTCGACTTCCCGGTGTGGGCCGCGGAGGTCTCGGCGGCGATGGCCTCGGCGCAGGGGGCGGAGGCCAAGGTCGAGGCGTATGTGCGCCGGCAGCTGACGCTGGTGGGGGACCGGTGGCACCGGGCCGTCGTCGCCATCTCCGCGAGCGAGCTGGACGCAGGGGCCCGGGAGAAGATCCGGGCGGCGCACGGCGGACTGGTCGCGATGATCGTCGAGGCGCTCGCAGAGATGGGGCACGAGCAGCCTCGGCTGGCGGCGATGCTGGTGCAGGGGGTGGTGGACGCGGCGGTGCGGCGGATCGAGCTGGGGGCGGCGGAGGAGCCGTCGGTCATCATCGAGGTCGCGGTTTCCATGGCGCTGCGGGGTGTCCGGGGCTGAGGCCTGCGCTCGCCGGGCCGGCGGGGGCGGCCGCGCTCGCGGGGTGCCCGCGGTCAGGGCAGGGGCACATCGAGTACGGGGAGCAGTCTCGACGGGCCCCTGCGCAGGAGCCACGGCGGGAGCAGGGAGAGCGGGTCGAGGTAGGTCTCGCCTCTGCGTAGGCCCCAGTGCACGCACACAGCCGTGCAGTGGGAGACCGTGGCGTCCACTGTTCCCACCGTCTCGCCCGCCTCCACCTCGTCGCCCTTCCGTACCGACGCCGTCACCGGCTCGTAGGTCGTCCGCAGGTCCGTTCCTGTCAGTTCCACCGAGATCACGCCCTTTCCCGCCACCCGGCCCGCGAAGGACACCCGGCCCGGTGCCACCGCTCGTACCGGGGTGCCCGGAGGGGCCGCCAGGTCCACACCGCGGTGGCCGGGGCCGTACGTCGTCGCCGGGGGCTCCCAGCCGCGTAGGACCGCCGGGCGGGTGCCCACGGGCCAGGTGCGGCCCACCACCGGTACCGAGACGTCCGTGCCCGTCGGCTTCAGAGGGGTCGGTGGGGTCGGTGGGTGAAGCGGCAGAGCTGCCAGGGCCGGCAGCAGCAACCCCAGCGCCGTACCCGCACATCGTTTCGCTCGCATCCCCGAACCGTGCCGCACCCGGCCGTGTCACGGCCGGCACCTGTGGATTACTCCCCGGTTGTGGACAGCGGCGTCAACCGGTACCCCGGCGGTCCCGTACACTTCTTCTGGCGATCCGGGTCACCGGGTCGACTTCGCACGCCCCGACATCTGGCCGTCACGCGGTCGGTGTCAGCGCCTCTCGGTCCTTTGCGGCAAGGCGCGTCGCGGGCGTCAGGCGCGAGTGCCCTCCGGTACCCGCGGTACAACCGAGAACACCAAGGAGAACGGCCATGGCCGTCGTCACGATGCGGGAGCTGCTGGAAAGCGGCGTCCACTTCGGTCACCAGACCCGTCGTTGGAACCCGAAGATGAAGCGCTTCATCTTCACGGAGCGCAACGGCATCTACATCATCGACCTGCTCCAGTCGCTGTCGTACATCGACCGCGCCTACGAGTTCGTCAAGGAGACCGTCGCCCACGGCGGCACGGTCATGTTCGTCGGCACGAAGAAGCAGGCGCAGGAGGCCATCGCCGAGCAGGCCACCCGCGTCGGCATGCCCTACGTCAACCAGCGCTGGCTGGGCGGCATGCTCACCAACTTCTCGACCGTCTACAAGCGTCTGCAGCGCCTCAAGGAGCTCGAGCAGATCGACTTCGAGGACGTCGCCGCCTCCGGTCTGACCAAGAAGGAGCTTCTCGTGCTCTCGCGCGAGAAGGCCAAGCTGGAGAAGACCCTCGGTGGTATCCGCGAGATGTCCAAGGTGCCCAGCGCCGTCTGGATCGTGGACACCAAGAAGGAGCACATCGCGGTCGGCGAGGCCCGGAAGCTCAACATCCCGGTCGTCGCCATCCTCGACACCAACTGCGACCCCGACGAGGTCGACTACAAGATCCCCGGCAACGACGACGCGATCCGCTCCGTCACGCTGCTCACCCGCGTGATCGCCGACGCCGTCGCCGAGGGCCTCATCTCCCGCTCGCGCGTCGCCACCGGTGACAAGGGCGAGAAGGCCGCGGGCGAGCCGCTCGCCGAGTGGGAGCGCGACCTGCTCGAGGGCGGCGAGAAGAAGGCCGAGGAGGCTCCCGCCGCGGAGGCGGCCGAGGCCCCTGCTGCTGAGGCCCCCGCCGCCGAGGCCGAGGCCGAGGCTCCGGCCGCCGAGGCCACCGAGGCTGAGGCTCCTGCTGCCGAGGCTCCCGCCGAGGCCGCTCCGGCCGCGGACGCCGAGCAGGCCTGACCCGTCAGCGTCAGAAGGTGACGGCGGGAGCGGGGGTATGAACTCCGCTCCCGCCGTTCACCCGTAGGTCAGCGGAGAGTCGGCGGCCCCTGGCTGTATGGGGGGCCGCAGACCCCGTAGATCTTCGATCTTCCAGACTTCGAGAAAGATTCACAGACTCATGGCGAACTACACCGCCGGCGACGTCAAGAAGCTCCGTGAGCTCACGGGCGCCGGAATGATGGACTGCAAGAAGGCGCTGGACGAGGCCGAGGGCGACGTCGAGAAGGCCGTAGAGGCGCTCCGCATCAAGGGCCAGAAGGGCGTCGCCAAGCGCGAGGGCCGCTCCGCCGAGAACGGCGCCGTGGTCTCGATCATCGCCGACGACAACTCCTCCGGTGTCCTGGTCGAGCTGAAGTGCGAGACGGACTTCGTCGCCAAGGGCGAGAAGTTCCAGGCCGTCGCCGACAAGATCGCGCAGCACGTCGCCGCGACCTCCCCGGCCGACCTGGAGGCCCTGCTCGCCTCCGAGATCGAGGCCGGCAAGACCGTTCAGGCGTTCGTGGACGAGGCCAACGCCAACCTCGGCGAGAAGATCGTCCTGGACCGCTTCGCGCAGTTCGCCGACGGTTACGTGTCCGCGTACATGCACCGCACGATGCCCGACCTGCCCCCGCAGATCGGTGTCCTCGTCGAGCTGGACAAGCCGGACGCGGAGACCGCTCGCGGTGTCGCCCAGCACATCGCGGCCTTCGCGCCGAAGTACCTCTCCAAGGAGGACGTGCCGGCCGAGGTCGTCGAGTCCGAGCGCCGTATCGCCGAGGAGACCACCCGCGCCGAGGGCAAGCCCGAGGCCGCGATCGCCAAGATCGTCGAGGGTCGCGTGGGCGGCTTCTTCAAGGACGCCACGCTGCTCGGTCAGCCGTACGCGCTCGACCCCAAGAAGTCGGTCCAGAAGGTCCTGGACGAGGCCGGTGTCACCCTGAAGCGCTTCACGCGTATCAAGGTCGGCATCTGAGTCCGTACCGCGAGCGACGCGCGGGCCCTATAGGGTCGTCAGCAGTCGTCCGGTACGCCGCCACGCACGCGCGTGGCGGACGACAGCAGATCTGACGAGGAGGCCATTGCCGCGCATGGGATGCGAACCAGTTCCCACCGGCAGTGGCCTTCTTCGTATGTGCAACAGGTGAAAGAGGCGGGATCCCATGACCACCAAGGCCCAGAAGAGCGACGACGGCAAAGTACGCGGCCGGTTTCTGCTGAAGCTGTCCGGAGAGGCGTTCGCCGGTGGCGGGGGCCTGGGTGTGGACCCCGACGTGGTGCACAAGATCGCTCGTGAGATGGCCGCCGTCGTCCGGGACGGCGCCGAGATCGCCGTCGTCATCGGCGGCGGCAACTTCTTCCGTGGTGCGGAACTCCAGCAGCGCGGCATGGACCGCGCCCGCTCGGACTACATGGGCATGCTCGGCACCGTGATGAACTGCCTCGCCCTCCAGGACTTCCTGGAGAAGGAGGGCATCGACAGCCGGGTGCAGACCGCCATCACCATGGGCCAGGTCGCCGAGCCGTACATCCCGCTGCGTGCCGTGCGCCACCTGGAGAAGGGCCGTGTGGTCATCTTCGGCGCCGGTATGGGCATGCCGTACTTCTCCACCGACACCACCGCCGCGCAGCGCGCCCTGGAGATCGACGCCGAGGCGCTGCTCATGGGCAAGAACGGCGTGGACGGGGTCTACGACTCCGACCCGAAGACCAACCCCGACGCGGTCAAGTTCGACTCCCTCGGATACGGCGAGGTCATCACCCGCGACCTGAAGGTCGCCGACGCCACGGCCGTCACGCTGTGCCGCGACAACAAGCTCCCGATCGTGGTCTTCGAGCTCCTGACGGAGGGAAATATCGCGCGAGCCGTCAAGGGTGAGAAGATCGGCACGCTGGTGGGTGAGCAGGGCAGCCGGGACTGACCCGGGGATACACCCGGTCCCTGACCGGGGGATGGACAATGTCCTGCCGGTCGGGAACCGTGCAGGAAGAAGACGCGACGCAGCCGGCCGCCGCCCCCAGGCACTTGGAACAGCAGCCGGGCCTACTCAAGACACGCAGGAGCAAGTGGTGATCGAAGAGACCCTCCTCGAGGCCGAGGAGAAGATGGAGAAGGCCGTCGTGGTCGCCAAGGAGGACTTCGCCGCGATTCGCACCGGGCGTGCGCACCCGGCGATGTTCAACAAGATCGTGGCCGACTATTACGGTGCGCCGACGCCGATCAACCAGCTGGCTTCGTTCTCCGTGCCGGAGCCGCGCATGGCCGTGGTGACCCCGTTCGACAAGACCGCCCTGCGCAACATCGAACAGGCGATCCGCGATTCCGACCTGGGCGTCAACCCGAGCAACGACGGCAACATCATCCGAGTGGTGTTCCCCGAGCTGACCGAGGAGCGCCGCCGCGACTACATCAAGGTGGCCAGGAGCAAGGCCGAGGACTCGCGCGTGTCCATCCGCTCGGTCCGCCGCAAGGCCAAGGACGCGATCGACAAGCTCGTCAAGGACGGCGAGGTCGGCGAGGACGAGGGCCGTCGTGCGGAGAAGGAGCTCGACGACGCGACGCACAAGTACGTCGCTCAGGTGGACGAGCTCCTCAAGCACAAGGAAGCGGAGCTTCTCGAGGTCTGATGAACGACTCTTCCTGGGCGACGCCGCCACACACCGGGTACTGGGGGCCGTCCGACCAGGGGCCTGTCCAGGGGGCTGCCCCGGCGGGTTCCGCGTACGATGCGCATGACGCGCAGCACACTCGCCCCATGCCCACCGTGCCCGACGGACCGGCTGTACCTCGCTATGGCGACGACGACCAGGATGACGACCGGGGGACCGCTCGGCTGAGCGGTCCCTTGTTCCGGGACGAGGCGTTCCGGGACGAGGCGTTCCGGAGCGAGACGTTCCGTGAAGAGACCGCATCGGCGCAGCCCTACGCGGCGGCGCCGCAGAAGCAGAATCCGGAGCCCATGCCCGACGCCCCGCAGCCGGCACCCGCGCCGCAGAAGAAGAGCGCGGGGCGGGACCTGGGCGCGGCCATAGGGGTCGGGGTCGGACTCGGCGTGGTGATCGTCGCGTCGCTGTTCTTTGTCAAAGCCGCGTTCGTCGGCGTGATAGCGGTCGCCGTGGTGGTCGGTCTGTGGGAGCTGACCAGCAGGCTGCAGGAGCGCAAGGGCATTAAGGCACCTCTGGTCCCGCTGGCGCTCGGCGGGGCCGCGATGGTCGTCGCCGGGTACGTCCGCGGCGCCGAGGGCGCCTGGGTCGCCATGGCGCTCACGGCGCTCGCCGTCCTCGTCTGGCGGATGACGGAACCGCCGGAGGGCTATCTCAAGGACGTCACGGCGGCTGTCTTCGCGGCGTTCTACGTCCCGTTCCTGGCCACGTTCGTCGCCATGATGCTGACGGCCGAGGACGGGGCGGCACGCGTCCTGACCTTCCTGCTCCTGACCGTCGTCAGCGACACCGGCGCCTACGCGGTCGGCTGGCGCTTCGGCACCCACAAGCTCGCGCCGCGCATCAGCCCCGGCAAGACCCGGGAGGGCCTGGTCGGAGCGGTGGCGTTCGCGATGGCGGCGGGCGCGCTGTGCATGGAGTTCCTGATCGACGACGGTGCCTGGTGGCAGGGTCTGCTGCTCGGGCTCGCGGTCGCGGCCAGCGCGACGCTGGGTGACCTCGGCGAGTCGATGATCAAGCGGGACCTCGGCATCAAGGACATGGGTACGCTCCTGCCGGGCCACGGCGGCATCATGGACCGCCTGGACTCCCTGCTGCCGACGGCGCCAGTGGTGTGGCTGTTGCTGGTGCTGTTCGTGGGGTCCGGCTGATCGCGCGGTTCCTGCGTACGGCTCTTCCTGTACGGCTTTTCGGCCCCCGTCCTGTTCTCAGGGCGGGGGCCGGGTCGTTGAGGGCACAGGAGCTCTTTGCACTGCGCCAAGGCGGGCACGGTGCAGACCGGGTGGGCGCACATTGTGTGTCAGGCCTTGCTTCGCAGACGTAGAAGGAGCCGTTTCCGCGGGACCTCGTCCGGGATGCTGACCGTCGCGTCGGCTTTCGAACGGGGGAGCGGGATGAGCGAGCAGTTCGGGGTGGACCCCGAGACGTCGACGGATCTGGCGGGCAGGTTCGACCGGGAGGCGACGGGGCTTGCCGGGCCCATCGGGTCGTTCTCGGGAAGCGCGGCGGAGATCGGGCAGGCGTTCGGGCTGCTGGGAATCTGTGAGGGGCGACGGAGAAGTACCGGCAGCTGCAGGACAACACCGTCAAGGCGCTCGGGCACCTTCCGGACGTGCTCAGGAGCGACAGCGACCGGCTGCGGCTGAATGCCACCCACTACGCAGCATGTGCGCCCAGGTCCACTGGCGGCGGTCCGGGTAGAGCGGGTCGAGGGTCTTGCATGCCTCGATGAGGCGACGGGCGTGGTCGGGCACGCCGAGGCGGTCGAGTTCGGGGAGTTCGCCGATGCGGCGATCGAGGGTTCCGGTGTTCTCGGCCGCTTTGGTGGCGTATTTGGCGACGTGGGAGGCGACGGCTTGCTCAGTGATGCAGTGATGTCGGAGCCGTCGCCGAAGGCCTTGATGGCGGGAGGTGCGGGCGGGGTGGTCGGCCCGGCCGGGGCCGCGACCGAGGTGTAGGCGTGTGCGGCGGCGGCGCGTATCGCGTCGTCGAGCAGCTGCGTGGTGGCCCAGGCCGGGGGCGGGGTGTCTGGTCCGTCGGGGCCGTCGATGCGGGTCCGGAGGGATCACCTGCGGGCGCGGATCCGCCGGAGGCGTCTGCGGACCTTCCGCGCGGTCCGCCGGGCGGCCGACGGGCGCGGCTTCGACGAGGGCATGACCCGCCGACTGCCCGACCAGTCCGGTACGGTCACCGCGTACGCGTGATCGGGAATACCCACCAGCCGGTCACGGAAATGCGGATAGACGAGGTGGAGCCGGCCGGCCCGGCCGTGCCGGACCACTCCCGGCACTGTCTTGGCCCGGACGAATTCCAGGATATTCTTCAACGGATCCAGCTTGCCCGTGGCGACACAGGTGAGAATCAGCCGTTCACCGACCTTTATTCGGTCGGACAGGCCCCGGGTCCAGTACGCCGCCATCGGAGCGGCCAGTTCCATTCTGTGCAGCTGCTCGCTTTCCGGCTGTCTCAGCAGTGCGGGGCCGAATTGCTGTAAGAGCCCGACCGTGAAGGGCCTGACCATCAGCTGATCGCGCTTGGCGCCGGGCGGCACGAGTCTCGCGATCAGGTCCATCAGCGCGTGGATCGCGGTGAAGCGGGCCGTGTAGTCGCCTCTCCGGGTCGCGTGGTTGCCGTCGTCGCGGTTGACGAGGTAGTAGCAGACGTAGTCGGCGACGACGGACACGCCGTTGCCGCGCAGATACGCCTCCATGGTGAAGAGCGCGTCCTCGCCGGTGGTGAGGCTCTCGTCGAACCTGAGTCCCAGCCGCTGGATCAGTTCCCGCCGGAACAGCTTCTGGGCGCTCAGCGTGAAGATGACCATCGACGTGGCGACATCGGCGTGCTCCAGCGTGCGGCCGAACATCGACCGCGGGACGCCGCGGTTGACGCCCTCCATCTTGCCGAGCACCACATCCGTGCCGGCCCGGTCGGCCATCGCGACCAGCCGCTCCAGGGCTTCGTCCCCGAGGTAGTCATCGGCGTCCAGAAAGAACACATAGCGGCCGCGGGCCAGCTCCAGGCCGACATTGCGCGGACCACTGGGGCCGCCGGAGTTGGCCTGCCGCACCACCCTGGTGGGCATCTTCGACGCGGCGGCGAATTCCTCCAGGTATTCCCCCGTGCCGTCGCTCGACCCGTCGTCGATGGCGACGATCTCCATTCGGTCAGCGCCCAGTGACTGACGCTCGACCGATTCCAGACAGCGAACGAGATAGGGCATGGCTTGATATGCGCCGACGATTACCGTGACGTCGGGCTCAGGTTGGCTATTCATCAAACAACGAGACAACCGGTTCTGAACATTGGTTGTCCGGAATTGCACAATCCGGATATCGTTACAGGTAGGAAACCTTCCGATTGGCTCCGGGCGGGCCTTGCGGTGCGCGACCGGACGCGGGGCGTGCCGCCGCAGATCAGCTGCTGGTAGCGCACACCAGCGGCGGGGCGACCGGCTCCGGTAACTGCCGGAAGACGGTTTCCAGCAGCTCGACGAGACCGGACGAACGCAGGTGGTCGTGCATGTCCTGGCACAGTCCACGCAGGGTCCGGCCGGTGTGGCGCCTCGGATGCTCGCCGACCAGCGCGGGCAGCCGCGGTCGAGGGGCGCGTCCGCGTCGTAGAGGGCCTTGAGATCCGTCAGGGCGTCGAGGAGTGTGCCCCACTTGCCCTTGGTGATGCCCAGACAAGCCCGCCTCCTCGGCCGAATCCCGTCCGCCGCCCGCCCGCTGGCCCTGGTCACCGCCGTCGGCCGCACCGTCGGTGTCGGTGTCGGCGTTGCGACTACGTAACGACAGTCGTAGAGAGCCACAGCCCCAGGTCACTCATTTGGATCTGCGACACTGGTACAGCTATGCCTAAGCCCGGAGAACTGATGTGATCCGGGCACGAAGAAGCCCCCTACCAGCGATGTTGTCGCCAGTAGGGGGCTCTCTTGTGCCCGCTGGGCCGTCCCTGGGCCGTCAGGGCTCCTGGGCCGTGCCGAAGACGACGTCCAGGGCCCGGCGAGCCCGCTCGCTGCTGCTGGGCATCAGATGGGCGTACACCCGCAGCGTCATCGCCGGATCGGCGTGGCCGAGGTACTCGCTCACGGCCTTGATGCTCTCGCCCGCATCCAGGAGGACCGAGGCGTAGAAGTGGCGAAGCGCGTGCATCCCGTGCTGCCGGGCGGAGGCGTACGGCTTCCCGGATTCCGGCGTCGGGATGAGGCCGGCCACGGCAAGAGCGCGCTTCCACTCATGGACGTTGAAGTTGCTCCGCCAGACGATCCCGCCGACTGTGTTCGTGAAGATCAGGCGCCGCTCGGTGAGAGGGCCGTCCGGCCTGCCCCACGGCAGCTTGATGTCCACGGGCGGGTGACTCTTCATGTGCCGCCGCAAGGCAGTGGCGACCGAGGAAGGCAGAGGTACGTCCCGCTCCTTGTTGCCCTTGGGCGGAGCGAAGACGGCGACGCCACGGATCAACTTGACCTGAGTGGTGACACGAAGCGTGATGCCGTCGGGCTGCATGGCGTCCTCGGCCAGGCCGATGATCTCGCCTTGTCGGAGACCGCAGCCGCTACCTACGTCGACCATGGCTCGGTAACGCTCGGGCAGCGCGTCGCGGACCGCACGCACCTGGGACGGGAGCCAGGGCACCACCCGGGCGGTGGAGACGGCGGGCGGGCGGACCGACGCAGCCGAGCACGGGTTCCGGGCGAGGTGACCGTCATCCACGGCGGCCGACAGCACCGCGCGGACGTTGGCGTAGATGTTGCGGGCGTACGTGCCGCCTATCGAGTCGTTCTCCAGGTCGCGCACGAACTCGCGAATGTGGACCGGGCGGAAGGACCCGAGCGGACGCGCCCCGATCCGAGGGAACGCGTGCAGCCGCAGCCGGGTCTCCGCTCCGATGCGGGTGTTCAGGTCGGTCGTCTGCCCGGCGATCCAGCGTTCCGCGTACTGCTGGAAGGTCGTCCGGGCAGCCCTGGGATCGACGTACTGACCACGGGACATGTCGGCAGCGGTCTCGGACAACCACTCTTCCGCCCGGCGCTTCTGACGGTCGGGGAAGGACTTGCTCTTCTCGGTGCCGTCCGGTCCGACGTACCGGGCCCGGTAGCGGAGACCGTTGCCGTAGCGCTCGGCCTTGACTCTCATGGGCTTGCCGTCCGGACCTGGTTCTGTCTTGTACCAGCGGTCTTGGATGTGACCGGCCATCAGGCAGCCTCCCCAAGCTGGGAGTCCACCCAGGCCCGTACGTCGTTCGGGTCGAAGCGCAGGTGCCGGCCGACGCGGAAGCCACGGGGACCGGTGCGCTTGCGGCGCCACTGGTAGACCGTCTCGACGCTGGGCAGCTCGAACATGTCGACCAGGTCGTCGGGGGTCAGGAAGCGGCTCGGCAGCTCGGAGGACATGTCACCACTCCCTTTCGTCGGCCAACAGGTACGGCAGTTCCTCGCGGGCGGTCTCGCGGTTGTGTTGTAGGTCGCGGCGGATGTTGGCGGCGATCCAGGATTCGCCGGGGGTGTGGCCGTGTCCGGCGTAGGACCAGTGGGCGAGGGTCAGAGTGGTTGCCTCTTCGTCGTCGGGGTCGGGCAGGCTGAGGGCTTGGCGTTGTTGGGTGGCGCGGTAGTCGGCGCGGGTCTGTCGGAGGGCGCCGAGGGTGGTGGAGTAGCGGCGGGACTTGGTGGAGAAGTGGCCGCGGAAGCCGAGCATGTGGGCCCAGTCCCGCAGCTTTCGGTCCGGGTACAGCGCGTGGAGGTCGAGGCAAGCAGCGATCAGTCGGGCGGGGTGGTCGGGCACGTCGAGCAGGACCAGGGCTTCCTTGTTGCCGATCCGACGATCAACCGTGCCGGTGGTCTCAGCGGCCTTGGTGGCGTACTTGGCGACGTAGGCGGCGACCTTCTGTTCGGTGATGTCTTCTCCGCCCCCGAAGGCTTTGATCGGCTGGACGTCGAGCTTGACGCCCCAGCGCAGCGTGCGGGCAGGCTGGTCACCAGCAGGGGGGACGTCGACGGCAACGCGCTTGCGGGCGCCGCGGATCGCCTCGGTGAGGAGTTCGAGGGTGGCCCAGGCCGGGGGCGGGGAGTCGGGCCCGTCCGGGCCGTCGAAGCGGATCACGGCGTGGAAGTGCACGGCGCCTCGCTTTTGGTATTCGGCGACCTTGCCGAAGGAGACCCGGGACTGTTCGCGGGCATCCTTCTGTGTGAGTCCGGCCCGCTTGGCGACCTCGCGGCGGAGGTAGATCGTGAAGTAGCGCCACAGCTCGGAGGCATGGTTGTTCCACAGCACCGCGCCCGCGTAGTCGTAGGTCGCCGGGTCCAGCGGGGTGCCCAGCTCGGCAGCATCCTCGGAGTGCCGCACGCCGCAGCGGCAGCGGCCGGTATCGGGCCGGTTGTGGACCCGGCCGAACGAGGGCGCGGTGAGGGTGGCGAAGACCCTCGGGTGATCCCGGATCGTGTGCGGAGTCCCCTTGGCAGGGTCGCCGACGAGTCCGGCGCGGATGAGGTGGTAGGTGTCTCCGGCGTAGGTCCAGGCGCACGAGGGGCAACGGGAGGCCCGCCGGTTGCCGCACGCGATCCGAAGCCGCCCGCCCGGCTCCGTGTCGGTCGAGTAGGAGTGCAGGATCTGTCCAGAGGCAGCGTCGCGGGTGACCGTGGAACCTTGCAGGTGGATGGGGTCGGAGCAGCCGCCGGTACGGCGGATCTGGTCTTGGATGCGGTCGAAGCCGGTGGACCCGGCCAGCCTCAGCACGTCGGCGAGGGTGGCCGGGTCCAGGCCCGCCATGGTGGCGGTGTCGGTCACACGATCACCTTCCGGCCCGGGTGAGCGCGGCGGAGGTGCGGCGACCGGTGCCCTTGCAGGCGAGGCAGGTGACTCGGAGGGTGGTACGAGTGCCGTCCGCGCTGCGGGTGCCGGTGGTGATGGCGACGACGGGGAAGCCGTCGCAGTCGCGGCAGACGGGCGTGTTGAGGGCGTGCTGGGGCATGATGAGACTTCCCTTTCGGGTCCTTTGGATCTGGATGGGCGGAGCCGTCCGGGGCGGCGGATACCTGGCAGTAGAGGCCGCCCTGGACGGGCGTTACTTGCGGCGGTTGCGTCCGCGCGGAATGGGCCGGATGGAGTCGTAGGACTCGCGGCCCTGCTCGAACGAGGTGCGGTCGCTGTCGCTCAGGCCGGACGTACCGATCTGCCGGTTGATACGGGTGACGGTCTTGCGGTCGCCGTGGCGCTTGGCGATGGCGTACTCGCGGCCCAGTTCGGCCATCTCCGCGTTGGACGGGGTGTCGTCGTTCCTGCGGCTGAAGAAGCCCATGTCAGCGGTTCCTTTCGGCGTTGAGGATCGAGCGGACGACGAGCGCGCACACGGCCACCGACATGCCGGTGATGGCGACCGCGAGGAGCATGGAGACCAGCACCGCGCCGACGACGAGGACCACGGCGCCACCGCCCGCCGCGAGGGCGAGCGCGCTACCGGGGGTGAGCTGGACGACCGGCCGATTCGAGGCGACTGGGGCCGGAGCGACGGGGGCCGCCGGGGTGGGGAGGTTGGAGGCCGGAACCGGGATCGTGGTGGCCGGCGGGGCGGTGTCCGGGGGCGGGTACTTCGGGGTGAACACGGGTGATGTCCCTTCGGGCCGGGGTTACTTGACGAGCGAGTCGACGGTGGGGCCGAGGAAGCTTCCTGCGACGAGGTAGCCGCCGAGCAGGAGCAGGACCACCAGCCAGATCGGCGGGCGAGTGAGCTTGATGCCGAGGTAGCCGACGACGATCACGGCGAGCCAGAGCGGAACGTCCATGACGGTGATCTCCCTTTCAGGCCTTGCAGCGGTGGGTCTGGGCGGCGAGTTCGGCGGCGGCGCGGTCGGTGTAGTCGGCGGAGAAGCCGCAGCCCGGCGCGGTGCACGCGGCGATGTGCTTGTCGCGGCCACGGCCGTCGTAGTACGTGCCGACCTGCACGGGGCCGAAGCGGCGCCGGTCACGGAAGCGGCGATGAGCGGTCACGAGCGAACGTCCCTTCAGAT
The DNA here is from genome assembly GCF_040606575.1 of Streptomyces sp. NPDC005402. Classification (NCBI taxonomy): domain Bacteria; kingdom Bacillati; phylum Actinomycetota; class Actinomycetes; order Kitasatosporales; family Streptomycetaceae; genus Streptomyces; species Streptomyces sp. NPDC005402. The sequence goes on along the minus strand of NZ_JBEXFB010000017.1, from coordinate 148,588 downwards.
CAGGTGAGTTGAAGATGTGCGGCGATCGCGTTGGCCATGGGGGCGGGCAGTTGGAGCCGGGCGGACAGAGCGTCGGCGGGCAGCGGGTATCCGGTGGAAGCACGGTGTGCGTCGGCGATCTTCCGTGCGTGATCCAGCAACGCGGACGGAACCGCGGGGACATCGGCCGGGGGCGCCTCGGGGGTAGCCGGTGCCAGTTCTGGAGCCGGGGCGGGGTCGTCGGCGCGGTGCATGTCGACGTCCAGCACGGCCACCTCGTCCACATCCTGCGTAGGAGCGGCCGGTTCGGTCGGCGAGTGCACGAGGAGGGTGCCGCCGAGGAAGGCGAGCGCGGGCCAGCCAGCGACGAGGATGCGCAGCCACGCGGGCACGTGTTCCAGGTCGAGGAGTCCAGCGGTGGCGATGTTCGCGCCGAGCGAGGCGAACAAGGCGATCGTGAACCATGTCCAGGCCGAGCGGTCCCGGCGGGCGGTGCGCAGCCGACGCCAGGCGGCGACCAGCAGCAAATCAACCGAGATCGGGTAGGCCCAGGCCTTCCAGCCGGATTGCCCGGCCGCGTCGGCGAGATCGTGCAGATGGGCGAAGGACAGCGCGCCAGCGATCACAGCCTGGATCAGCACGGCATCCAGACGGAGCGATCGGGTCATGATCTGTGCCTCCCTTCACTTGACCAGCGATGGAGCGTCGACGGTCGGAGCGGGCACGTTGGGCCTGAAGGCGAAAAGGAACGGCAGATCCGGCACCAGGTGCTCGAAGTCTCGGCAGGTTGCAGCGACCTTGTCGCGGGAGATCTCCGGGGTGCGGATCTTGCACCAGCCACCGGACGCGTCAGTGGCCACGGCCGTACCAGGCCGGTTCGCAGGGATCGCACACGCGGCCGGCACCGCAGTCTGGGCGACGTCCTTGAGCCCCATCTCGGCAGTTTCCTTGTCGTTCACGCGGTGCACGACCCGGCCAGTGAGCTGGGCACGGAGCATGGTGGCGCCCTTGCCGAGGTCAGAACCGAAGCGCTGCCCGCAGATCTCCAGGTAGATGCCGACCGCGCGGGCCATCTGCGCGAGGCGGATCAACGCCGTGACGATCCGGGTGCGGCGGTCCTCGTCTTCCTTGCGGGAGATCAGGAAGAGTTCGGCGATCTCGTCGACCAGCACCACGATCGGCGCAGGCCGTAGATCCTCCGGTAGTTCCCAGATATCCGAGGCGCCGTGCAGGTTCAGCAGGTCGAAGCGGTCTTCCATCTCCGTGACCAGCACATCCGCGAGTGACGCGGCATCATCCGGGTTGGTCGCCAACGCGGAGAGGCGGGGGGCGAACGGGGACTGTTCCACTCCGCGCTTGCAGTCCATCCCCACCAGCGCCACCGGCAGTTGGGCCAGCCCGTTGATCAGGTTGCGCTGATACATCGACTTGCCCGAGGAGTTGGCGCCCAGGGTCAGCGCCATCGGCGCCTTGAGGTAGTCCCGCTCGAACGCGGTCCCGTCATCGCGCAGCGCGACCGGTACGGCCATGCCGTGGGGCTGTGCCTTGCGCGGCATCCGCACCCGACGCAGCACGTCATAGCCCGTCATCCGCAATTCGACGAACCCTGGCTTGGTCACCACCACGCGCACCGCGTGCACACCCCAGGCGTGCCGAAGACGCTCCGTCGAAGCGATCACGTCGGCAGGCTCCAGACCGGCCGGAAGCCGCAGCGTCACCCGAAGCCCGGTCGAGGTGGGCCGTATCCGGCGGATCTTCGGCGCTACCGGCTGCACTTCACGACGGGCCACGTTGCGGGCCATGAACGCCCGCAGCCCGGACGGCTGCACCGTCAGACCGCACACGTCCATCGTCGAGCGGTACGAGTAGGAGAACCGGCCCCACGTGGCGGGCAGACCGACCAGCGACCAGTACACGCGCGGCGCGCTGACCTTCGCGTAGCCGAGTCCGCCAGCCGCCGACGCGGCTCCTGTGGCCTCCAGCCACACCGTCCAGTCAGCCATGATCAGGCCGCCGGGGTGATCGCGACCGCACGGAACGAGATCCCGTGCCGCTTCTGGCCGTTGAACTCGTTCTCCCAGTCACGGGCCTTCAGGCCGATGACCTTGACCGGCATGCCCGGCACCAGGCCCTCGGGGAGGCCCGTCTCCGGCACGGTTACCTGGTAGAGGTTGCCCTCTCCGTCGTCCGAGACCAGCAGGCCCACGGTCGAAAGGCTCGCGTTGGTCTCCCGGTCCACGGCCCGCTCACCGGTCTTCTTGTTGACCATCTTCGGCTCCGGGGCAGTCGCCACGAACACCACAGCGGTCGAAACGTCGATCTTGAACGACGGCATGAAGTACTCCCTGAGTCGATGCTTTGGAGCAGCCCAAAGAAGGCCCTCCATGCCCGCTGTCCTAGGACTGCGGGCGACTTAAGGAGACTGTGGCACGCAGTCCTAGGACTGTCAACAGTCCTGGGACTGTGGTTGACTTGCCTAGTCGAGAGGAGCGCGAAATGGCGCCGAAGTGGCGGGAGCTAGCTGACAAGCTGGCTGATCAGATCAAGAGGGGTGAGTACGCGCCGGGCCAGCAGCTTCCGCAGATCAGGGAACTAGTTGCGGAAGGTGAAGGCTCCAAGTCCACCGTCCATCAGGCCTACAAGGCTCTGGAAGCAGAGGGCCTGGTGACGTCGTCCCGTGGGCACGGCACCGTCGTACGACAGCGGGTTCCGCTTAAGCGACTCGGCATTAACCGGTACGACAAGGCGAAGTGGCGCGACGGCGACGAGGTGGCTTTCATCGCCGACCGCGTGGCTTCTGGACGCAGCTACCGCCGGAACGAGCAGACCCAGTCCGTCAGTCGCGTCGAAGCCCCGCCAGCGGTCGCCGCTGCACACGGCCTCCCCGAAGGGGCGGAGGTGTACGCGCGAGCACGACTGGTGAAGGAAGGCGACCAGCCGACCCACACCCTCACCAGTTACTACCGGCCCGAACACGTCGAGGGAACCCGGCTGGTGGACCCGGCCCCGGGACCGGCCGGCCGCGGCGGAGGATTCAGGGTGCTGTACGACGCCGGTTACGAGATCGACCACATGAAAGAGGAGATCTTCGCCAGGGCCGCCACAGCCGACGAGGTGAAGCTCTTGCAGTTGCCGCCGGGGGAACCCGTCGTCGAGCTGCATCGGACGACCTACACGGCCTCTGGCACAGTGGTGGAGTTCGCCATTGGTGTACACGCGGCTTCGCGCTTCGCCTGGGAGTACGACTTCCAGGTGCCGGACTCGGCGAAGGGCGAGAAGGGGTAGGAATGATCTCCACTCAGGCATGGGCCGACGCGCGGCGTCTGTGGGACTACCACCAGATGGGGCATGCCTTGCGTCCGTGCTCGGTCGCGATCGGGTTGGGTAGCCATGACCTGGGTGTGGCCGATACGGCCGTAGACCTCTACAAGCGTGGCCTGGCTCCCCTACTTCTGTTCACGGGAGCCACCAGTCCGACGACGCGGGAACGCATGCCGCGGGGAGAAGCCGTCCACTACCGCGAACGGGCCCTCGAACTCGGCGTTCCCAGCTCAGCCGTGCTCGTGGAGCCCCAGGCCCGCAACACCGGCGAGAACATCCGGTTCTCCAGGGCGGTGCTTGAGGATGCCGGGGTTGAGGTCTCCTCGGTGCTTCTCATCAGCAAGCCCTACGAGGAGCGACGCGCGTATGCCACAGCACGCAAGCTGTGGCCCGAGGTCGAGTTCGTCAGCGCGTCCACGCCGATGACGCTTGAGGAGTATGCGGACTCGATTCAGGATGCTCGGTTGGTCATCGACATGCTGGTGGGGGCGTTGCAGCGTCTCTTGGTCTACCCGGAACAGGGGTACATGATCAGCCAGCCGGTACCGGATGACGTGCGTGAGGCGTACGAGCGGCTGTGCCACGCGGGTTTCACCAGCCGACTTCTCGCTACTGACCAGCACTCCGCATGATGCCCCCGTTGCGTGGCTCGGCCTCGGAAGAACGAGAAGCGGCGATGAGTGCGTTCCGTGCGGTGCTCACCACAGACCCCTTGAGCGACGAGGCGCCGCCCATCCGAACGCATCACGGCCGCGATCTGACACCGCTACTCGGCAATTGATCTTTGATCGCTCCTGGGACCTGTTACAGGTTTCTCTACCTCATCAAGGGCCCGCGCAAAGCGCGGGCTGGCCCCTTGGGCCTGGCCCTCTGCGCCTTCGGCGCCGGGCCTGGCCCCTGGGGCCGCAAGCATGTTACGGCCCAGGTGGTAGAGCCCTAGACGGGCAGGCCACGGTCAGAACGATGCCTCCGGCGGGGGATCGGCCGGCACCGGGATGGAGGGGGCGCCATACGCGGCCGCGGGTCCGAGGTGGCGAGCGCGGGGAGCTCTCATCCCGTCCGCCGCCGACCCAGGCAGAGCCGAGCAGACGCGGCCCATGGCGTCCAGGTCGTTCGTACAGTGGCGCGCTCCACCTGGACGCCATGGACCACGCCCGCTCCACGGTGTGTGGGTCGACGGCGGACGGGATGAGAGCTGGGGAAGGTGGTGGGCGAGACAAGGCGCTTGCTGCTGCCTCTATTCGGCGTAGGCCTAGCTGCGACTTTCTCCCTGAAGCCACGCCTCGATGGCGCTCCGCCTCCAATACAGGCGATAGAGCAACCTGTGAGGCGACGGAAATGGTTGCTTCTTCGGCCCGCCGCGCGCCAGCCAACCCGTGATGGTCTTCGGGGCCACCCGCACAAGCGCCGCCGCTCCGGCGGTGTCGACCCAGACATCGTCGTCGGGCAGCTCTGGCAAGCCGAGTAGGCGTCCGGCCGGGACCGACCTGGCTTCGATCAAAGCCTCAACGAGTGCTTGATGCTGCTCAGCAAGCGTCACGCTCCGGTTGTTCACTCGACCCTCCGCGGGACTCCGTGGCCGCAGTTTTAAGACTGCAGCGTAACCTACACGACTCCATACCAGGAGATCATTGGTTTAAATAGCCGTTTCAGTTATTCCTGAGCTGCGCCTGGTTCAGCGCCAAGCTCGCGAATAACTGAGGCCACCTGGTCGTCGGGGATCCGCTGAATCATCTGCCGCTTCAGCTCGAACTCCGCCCGCTTGCTCCGGTAGTCGAGGATGTCGCGGATAATGCAACGCAGCACCCATGCCACTCCGGGAAGAGATCCCACCGACGCCAGTTCACCAAGGATTTGCACCTGGGTCTCCTGGGTTGAATAGCGACTCGGCCGGCCAGTGGACGGCCGAGCCGCGCAGACAGCACCAGTCTCACGAGGAGAAAGGGCAACAAAAAAGCCCGAACAATGCGTTCGGGCAACAAAAAAGGCGGAGCGTCAAGCCTCCGCCAGAAGCCTCCGGGCATGCCGGGGCTGGCACTGACTATGCGACATCTGCCAACGCAAGTCAATGGTCAATCAGTCATGGCAGGTCAGAGCTCCGCGAGTGCACGTGTCCGGCCCTACCCGATCACCAGCAGTGACAACTATGCTTGTCATCATGTCGCTGCCGTTGGACGACCCCATCGTCAACTACCTCTATGGGCTCGCATGGGAGAAGGCCATTGAACGACTCGCCGAGCCACCGCAGAGCCCAGCAGGACCGGTGACAAAGAAAGAGCACTTGGCGCTTATTGCGGCGTTGGCTGACTTCTCGGCGGGGATCGAAACGAACATCCTGACCGCCACGTATTATGCATGCCAATTCCAGGTGTCGCAGGCAGAGATTGGGCGCACCTGCGGAATATCACGGCAGGCCGTCCGCCAACGCCTCGCTAAAGCAACGGTCATCCAGGTAGAACGTAAGCGTCAATACTCTTACTGGGATTACGACTACGACTACGAGGAATACGACGACTAATAGAACCCGGCTCCGGCACTCGCACCCCAGCAGCATGCGGCCTGTTGGCCCCACACTGACCGACCCGCATAGAGCTACGGATCAGAAGGCGGCCGTGCCCCAACCCTGCCCGATCGACCGGCAAGTCACGGGGAACCACGGAAACGACCGGGCATAGAGGACCACGAAGGCCCCGGGTAGTTTCGCCTGGTCGGGGGTCGTCCATCCCATCTCAGTGGCACGCATCTCTGGGCCGTCCCTGGGCCGTCCGAAGCCAACCAACGCTGACAGATGGCACCCACGGGTGACCACCCCCACCCCGCTCTGGCCTGGGCCCCCCGAGTTGATCTGCGACACTGGAAGAGTTATGCCGAAGCCCGGAGAACTCACTTTCGTCGCCCCCCGCGGAGCCCAGAAGCCGCCGCGGCACCTCGCCGACCTCACGCCCGCCGAGCGCAAGGAGGTCGTGGCCGGGATCGGGGAGAAGCCGTTTCGCGCCAAGCAGCTCTCGCAGCATTACTTCGCGCGGTACGCGCACGACCCGGCGGAGTGGACGGACATCCCGGCCGGCGCGCGCGGGAAGCTCCAGGAGGCGTTGCTTCCCGAGCTCATGACCGTCGTACGGCATCTGTCGACCGACCAGGGGACCACGCGCAAGACGCTGTGGCGGCTGTTCGACGGGACGCTCGTGGAGTCGGTGCTGATGCGGTACCCGGACCGGGTGACCATGTGCATCAGCTCGCAGGCGGGCTGTGGAATGAACTGTCCCTTCTGTGCCACCGGGCAGGCGGGACTGGACCGCAATCTGTCCACCGCCGAGATCGTCCACCAGATCGTGGACGGGATGCGGGCGCTGCGGGACGGGGAGGTGCCGGGCGGGCCCGCGCGGCTCTCCAACATCGTCTTCATGGGCATGGGTGAGCCGCTCGCCAACTACAAGCGGGTCGTCGGCTCCATTCGCGCGCTCACCGATCCCGCCCCCGACGGACTCGGGCTCTCTCAGCGCGGCATCACCGTGTCGACCGTCGGGCTCGTGCCCGCCATTCACCGGTTCGCCGACGAGGGCTTCAAGTGCCGGCTCGCGATCTCCCTGCACGCCCCCGACGACGAGCTGCGCGACACCCTCGTCCCCGTGAACACACGGTGGAAGGTGCGCGAGGTGCTCGACGCCGGGTTCGAGTACGTCGAGAAGTCCGGGCGGCGGCTCAGCATCGAGTACGCGCTCATCCGGGACATCAATGACCAGGCGTGGCGCGGTGACCGGCTCGGGCGACTGCTCAGGGGCAAGCCCGTGCACGTCAACCTCATCCCGCTGAACCCAACCCCCGGGTCCAAGTGGACCGCCTCCCGGCCCGAGGACGAGAAGGCGTTCGTCGAGGCCATCGCCGCCCATGGCGTGCCGGTGACCGTCCGGGACACCCGTGGGCAGGAGATCGACGGGGCCTGTGGTCAGCTCGCGGCCACCGAGCGGTAGTCTGACGGACGTACGTACATCTTCATATCCGACAGGGGAGCGCCACAGCGCTGAGAGTGCGGCAATCGGGCCGCAGACCCTCTGAACCTCGCCCAGGTCATTCTGGGTAGGAAGTTCGGTCATCACCGTGAACAACAAGAAGTTCCTTGCTGCCGTCGTAGGCCTCGGCATGGTCACACTGTCCGCGTGCGGGTCGTCCTCCTCCTCCGCTTCCGAGGGAAACGGCTCCAAGACCGTCACCCTCGTCAGCCACGACTCGTGGGCCGTCTCCAAGAACGTCCTCGCTGACTTCGAGAAGAAGTCCGGCTACAAGGTCAAGGTCCTGGAGGACGGCGACGCCGGGCAGGCCGTCAACAAGGCCATCCTCACCAAGGACAACCCGCAGGGAGACGTCTTCTTCGGGGTCGACAACACCCTGCTGTCCCGCGCGCTCGACAACGGGCTCTTCCAGTCGTACGAGGCGAAGGGCGCCGACGGGATCAAGGCGGAGTACCGGGTCGACCAGGACAAGCACCGGGTCACTCCCATCGACACCGGCGACATCTGCGTCAACTACGACAAGGCCTGGTTCAGCGAACACAAGCTGGCCCCGCCGACGTCGTACGACGATCTGATCAAGCCCGCCTACAAGAACCTCCTCGTCACCGAGAACGCCGCCACCTCCTCGCCGGGTCTCGGGTTCCTGCTCGGGAGTGCCGCGAAGTACGGCGACGACAGCTGGCAGGACTACTGGAAGAAGCTCAAGGCCAACGGCCTCAAGGTCGTCGACGGCTGGGAGCAGGCCTACAACGAGGAGTTCTCCGGGTCGGCCGGAGGCAAGAAGGCCAAGGCCGACCGGCCGCTCGTCGTCTCGTACGCCTCCTCGCCGCCCGCCGAGGTGATCTACGCCGACCCGAAGCCGACGACCGCGCCCACCGGGGTCGCGCAGGGCACCTGCTTCCGGCAGATCGAGTACGCCGGACTGCTGAGCAACGCCAAGAACACCAAGGGGGGCAAGGCGTTCCTGGACTTCCTGCTCACCAAGGAGTTCCAGCAGGACATGCCGCTCAACATGTTCGTGTACCCGGTCGTCGAGGGCGCCCGGGTGCCGGCCGAGTTCACCCAGTACGGTCCGCAGGCCAAGGATCCCGAGACCATGGACCCGGCGAAGATCGCCGACAACCGTGACGACTGGGTCAAGTCATGGACCTCGCTCGTACTGAAGTAAGGCCCCGCAAGCCTTACGGCAACGCGGCGGCGCGGCTCGGGCTCATGGCCGTGCCCGTCGCGTTCTTCGCCGTCTTCTTCGTCTATCCCGTCGGCGCCATTGTCAGGCGCGGGCTCAAGGTCGATGGTGCCTGGCAGTTCGGCCGGATCGCCGACGTCCTGGCCCAGCCGGACATCCGGCACGTCCTGTGGTTCACCACCTGGCAGGCGCTCACCTCCACCGCGCTCACGCTCCTGATCGCGCTCCCCGGCGCGTACGTCTTCGCGCGCTTCGACTTCCCCGGCAAGCAGGTCCTGCGGGCCGTGGTCACCGTCCCCTTCGTGCTGCCGACCGTCGTCGTCGGTACGGCCTTCCTGGCGCTCGTCGGAAGCGGCGGCCTCACGGACGACGTGTGGGGCGTCCGGCTGGACACCACCGTGTGGGCGATCCTGCTCGCGCACGTCTTCTTCAACTACGCGGTCGTCGTACGGACCGTCGGCGGACTCTGGGCCCAGCTGGACCCGCGTCAGGAGGAGGCCGCGCGGATGCTGGGCGCGTCCCGGCTCCGGGCCTGGCGGACGGTCACGCTCCCCGCGCTCGCGCCCGCCGTGGCAGCCGCCGCGCTGATGGTCTTCCTCTTCACCTTCACCTCCTTCGGCGTGGTGCAGATCCTCGGCGGGCCGACGTTCTCGACCCTCGAAGTGGAGATCTACCGGCAGACCTCCGAGATCTTCGACCTGTCCACGGCCGCCGTGCTGACGCTGATCCAGTTCGTCGCGGTGGGCGCGGTCCTCGCCCTGCACGCGTGGACCGTACGGCGCCGGGAGACCGCGCTGCGGCTCGTGGCCGAGTCCGTCAGCGCCCGGCGGCCGCGCGGCGCGGGAGAGTGGGGACTGCTGGCCGGCGTCGTGGGCACCATCGCCGTACTCCTTGTGCTGCCGCTCGCCGTCCTCGTCCAACGGTCGCTCGACACCCCCGACTTCGGCTACTACCGGGCACTGACCCACAGCGACGGCGGGGTCTTCCTGGTCGCGCCCATCGAGGCGGTCGGGAACTCGCTGGAGTACGCCCTCGCCGCGACCGTCATCGCGGTGCTGGTCGGGGGTCTCGCGGCGGCCGCGTTGACGCGGCGGGACGCGGGGCGGTTCGTACGGGGCTTCGACGCGCTGCTGATGCTGCCGCTCGGGGTGTCCGCGGTGACCGTGGGCTTCGGCTTCCTGATCTCCCTCGACGAGCCGCCGCTGGACCTCAGGCAGTCCTGGATTTTGGTGCCGCTCGCGCAGGCGCTGGTCGGGGTGCCGTTCGTCGTCCGGACCATGCTGCCCGTGCTGCGGGCCGTGGACCACCGGCTGCGGGAGGCCGCGGCCGTGCTCGGGGCCTCGCCGTGGCGGGTGTGGCGGGAGGTCGATCTGCCCATGGTGCGGCGGGCGTTGCTGATCGCGGCGGGCTTCGCCTTTGCCGTGTCGCTGGGCGAGTTCGGGGCGACCGTGTTCATCGCACGGCCCGACAACCCGACGCTGCCGGTCGCCGTGGCCCGGCTGCTCGGGCGGGCCGGGGACCTCAACTACGGCCAGGCGATGGCCCTTTCGACGATCCTGATGGTGGTGTGCGCGGTGGCGCTGCTGGTCCTTGAACGGCTGCGGACCGACCGGACCGGGGAGTTCTAGATGCTGCTGAGCCTTCAGGACGCGACCGTGCGGTTCGGTGGGCGAGCCGTGCTCGACGGGGTGGGCCTCGATGTCGCCGAGCACGAGATCGTATGCGTGCTCGGCCCCAGTGGGAGCGGCAAGTCGACACTGCTGCGGGCGGTGGCCGGGCTCCAACCGCTGGACGACGGGCGGGTGTTGCTCGACGGACGCGACCAGGACGCCGTGCCCGCGCACAAGCGCGGGGTCGGGCTGATGTTCCAGGACCATCAGCTGTTCCCGCAGCGGGACGCGGGTGCCAACGTGGCCTTCGGGCTGCGCATGCACGGGGCTGGCAAGGCGCAACAGCACGAGCGGGTAAGGGAGTTGCTCGACCTTGTCGGGCTTCCGGGCGCCGCGCGCAGGGCTGTCGCCGGGCTCTCCGGCGGTGAGCAGCAGCGGGTCGCGCTGGCCCGGGCGCTCGCCCCCCGGCCCCGGCTGCTGATGCTCGACGAGCCGCTCGGGCAGCTGGACCGGTCACTGCGGGAGCGGCTGGTCGTCGAACTGCGGGAGCTGTTCGGTCGGTTGGGCACCACCGTGCTCGCGGTCACCCACGACCAGGGCGAGGCCTTCGCGCTCGCCGACCGGGTCGTGGTGATGCGGGACGGGCGGATCGCCCAGTCCGGTACGCCGCTGGAGGTGTGGCAGCGGCCGGCCGACGAGTTCGTGGCCCGTTTCCTCGGCTTCGAGAACGTGGTCGAGGGGACGGTGACGGGGGAGGCGGCGGACACCGCGTGGGGCAAGGTGCCGGTGCCTCCGGGAGCGGCCCAGGGAGCCCGGAGCGTGCTGGTGCGGCCCGCGGGAGTGCGACTCGTGATCGCCGAGGAGGGACTGCGCTGCACGGTCGCCGCGCGCACCTTCAGGGGCACGCATGTCGCCGTACATCTGCACCCTTCGGAAGGTGACGGGCCGCGGTTGGAGGCCGCGTGTGCGCTGCGTGCGGCGCCGGAGGTCGGAGACGTGGTCGGGGTGGAGTTCGACGCGGCCGAAATTGTGGTGCTGGGCTGACGGGGCGGACCTGAGGTGCGGGGCATGTACCCGCTCTCACACGACCGTTATTGCGACGAGATCGCCCACCAAGTCGGCCTGCTGAGGACCGTGGTGACCTCCGGGGCTGATCTGTCCGCGACAGTGCCGACCTGCCCGGACTGGTCGCTGGAGCGGCTGGTGCGGCACACCGGGGGCGCCCTGCGCTGGGCCGAGGCGATGGTGCGGACCCGGGCGCGGGAAGCAGTGCCCGAGAAGCGGGTGCCCTTGGGGGAGGGGCCCGGGAACGCCGCTGATCTCGACGCGTGGCTCGCCGAGACCGGCGACCTGCTCGTGGCCACGCTCCGGGAGGCCGGCCCGGACGCCCAGGTGTGGTCCTGGGCCGGGATCCCCACCTCGGGCTTCTGGGCTCGCCGTATGGCCCACGAACTCACGATCCACCGCGCCGACGCCGCGCTCGCCGCCGGGCAGCCGTACGAGGTCGCACCGGAGATCGCCGCCGACGCGATCGACGAGTGGCCGCGGATCGTGGAGTTCGTGCAGCGGACCATGCCCCACGACGAGGCGACGCAGTTGCGGGGGCCGGGGCGCAGCATCCATCTGCACGCCACCGACGTGACTGCCGAGCTCAGTGCCGACTGGGTGGTCGAGCTCACCGAGGACGTCATCGTCTGGCGTCGCGGACACGAGAAGGCGACCGTCGCGCTGCGCGGCCCGCTGACCGCCGTCCTGCTCGCCTTCTACCGTCGACTGCCCCTGGACAGCCCGGAGTTGCAGGTGCTCGGGGAGCGGGAGCTGCTGGAGTTCTGGCTGGAGCGGACCACGTTCGGGTGATGTCGTGGCTGTGGCCCGCCCCCACACCGGGGACGGGCCACAACGGTCGTTCAGGTACGGCGTCAGCGGCTGCCGGCGCCACGACGGCGCAGGCCGAAGAACACCGCGCCGCCGCCGAGGGCGACCAGGGCGATCGCGATGCCGGCGATCAGGCCGGTGTTGGAGTTCGCACCGGTCTCGGCGAGGTTGGAGTCGCCGGCCGCGGGCGACGGGGCGTTGCTCTCGGCGGGCGCCGGAGCGGTGGTGCCCTCGGAGGCCGACGGGGTCGAGGTCGGGGTCGGGGACTCCTCTGCCGGGGTGCTGGCGGAGTCCGACGGCGTGGGCGTGGGCGTCGGGGTCGGCGTGTCCTCGGTCTTGCAGGCGGTCGCCGGGGTGGTCAGGTTGGGCGTGATGTCCTCGCCCTTGATGTAGGGCAGGGCTTCGACGTGGATGCGGTACTCGGCGTTGGGCGCCCAGTCCTCCTTGAAGGTGATGGTGGTGCCCTCCTTGGAGCCCTTCACCGTCTGCTCGCCGACCTTCTTCTCGTCGGCACCGTTGCTCTGCAGGTACACGGAGACGGTCGCCTCGACGCCGGACTTGTCCACGTCGGTGACGGTGATGACGCCCTGAGTGCCGTCACACTTGGCTTCGGCGGAGAACTCCTTGATGTTGCAGGCAAGGGCGTTGCCGGAGGCGCCGAGCACGATCGCGGTCGTGGCGGCGGCGACGCCGAGGAAGCGCGCGGCGCGGGAGGTGCGGCGGGATATGGGCGTAAATGCCACGTTCGTCCTTCACGGGGTGCGCAAATGCGGGGGGTTGAAGGGAGGGTGATGTGTCATCACCATCCCCACGAGTCTCACAGGTCTATAAGCGCTGCATAAGCAGTGTCAACGTGTAGGCCCCCTACAACCGTTGACTTTGCGTTCTTATTACCGTGTGAGACGTTTCAGTGCCGCCGGAGCCTCCTCGATCCGGTCAACAAGGGCGATTCGGGCCTCCATTGACCGCTCCCGCGCCAGCGCCTGGAGCAGCGGCCAGGTGGGCAGCCTCTCCGTCCAGTGGGCGCGGTTCACGAGCACCATCGGCGTGGGTTCGCCGCGCGACTCGTAGTAGTTGGGCGTCGCGTTGTCGAAGATCTCCTGCACGGTGCCGGCGGCGCCCGGAAGGAAGACCACGCCCGCGGTGGAGCGGGCCAGCAGGCCGTCCTCGCGGGTGGCGTTGGCGAAGTACTTGGCGATGTGCGAGGCGAAGGCGTTCGGCGGCTCGTGCCCGTAGAACCAGGTCGGGATGCCGACGGAGTGGCCGCCCCGGGGCCGGCGGGCACGGATCTCGAAGGCGACGCGCGCCCAGTCGGTGATCGAGGGCGTGAACGACGGTGCCTTGGCGAGGAGTTCGCAGGCCTCGTCGAGCATGGTGTCCTCGAAGGGGGCCGCGTAGGCGCCGAGGTTGGCCGCCTCCATCGCGCCCGGGCCGCCACCGGTGGCCACGGTGAACCCGGCTCGGGTCAGTTCACGGCCGAGACGGGCCGCACCGGCGTACTCCTCGGTGCCGCGGGCCATCGCGTGGCCGCCCATCACCCCCACGACCCGTGCGCCGCGCAGGAGTTCGTCGAGGGCGTCGGAGACGGCGTCGTCGTGGACGGAGCGCAGCATCGACGCGTATATGTCACCGTCGGCCTTGGTGCGCTGGAACCAGGCGTAGGCGAGGGCGTCGGGGGTCTGCTCGTACCCCTTCTCCAGTCCGTCGAACAACTCGTCGGGGGAGTAGAGCAGTCCGCGGTACGGGTCGAACGGCAGGTTCGGGACGGGCGGGAAGACGAGGGCACCGTCCGCGCGGAGCTTCTCCGCGGCGCTCTCCCGCATCGGGCAGCCGAGGAAGACGGCGCCCGCGGTGTCGGTGGCGAGCAACTCCCTTGTCCGGTCCGTCAGATCGACGGACTGGACCCGGTAACCGCCGAGGGTGCCGCGGGCCGGTACGACCGCGTCGAACTCCTCCAGCGTCTCGATCTCACGGTCGTCATGGTGTGCCGCGTGGGCGGGGCTCGTCTGCACCCGCCCATGCTCGCACGCCGGATCGAGGCCCGTGGGTCAGCCCTGGATCGTCGCCGGGTCCATCCAGACGACCTCCCAGCTGTGGCCGTCGAGGTCGTCGAAGGAGCGGCCGTACATGAAGCCGTGGTCCTGGGTCTCGCCGGACAGGGTGCCGCCCGCGGCGAGTGCCTTGTCGACCAACTCGTCGACCTGCGCGCGGCTCTCGGCGCTCAGCGCGATCAGGACCTCGCTGGTCCTGGTCGCGTCCGCGATCTCCTTCTTGGTGAAGGTCGAGTAGAACGCCTTCGTCATCAGCATCGCGACGATGGTGTCGCTGATCACCACGGACGCGGCGTTGTCGTCGCTGAACTGCGGGTTGATCGAGTAGCCGAGCTCCGTGAAGAACTTCTTGGAGGCGTCGAGGTCGTTCACGGCCAGGTTCACGAAGATCATCTGCTGGTAGGTCGGCGAGGTCATCGGAGTCTCTCCCATCGGGTGCGTGCTGTTCGGTGGGTAGACGGGCGGGCTCGGCGGAACTCATCGGCGGGCCGTGATTTTTTTTCGTACGGGTTCCCGTACGGAGCTCAGGAGGTCAGGGGCAGGGCCGCCAACTCGGCCACGACCAGGGTGAGCGGGCCGAAGAGGGCCAGCAGGGCGCCGGCGCGGAGGGCCGCCGCGCTGCGCAGCATCGTCGCGGGGGCGCCGAGGCGGACCAGTGCGGCCGTGGTGTCCGACCTCGCGTGCTTCGCCTCCACCGCGGCGGTGAGGAGTGTGGCGATCGTGCAGCTCGTCACGAGGAGCAGGCCCAGGGTGGTGAGGGGACCCACTTGGGGGCCCGTGGGGTCGTACAGGGTGGTCATGGCGTAGGCGCCGGAGGCCACCGCGCAGACGATGCCCAAGGGGCGCCCGATCCGGCCGGCTTCCGCCATGAGGACTCTTCCGGCGAGGAGACGGAGGGCGCCGGGCCGGGTGGACTGCAGGAGACGGCCGCAGAGGTGGGTGAGACCGGGTCCGGCGATCGCCAGGCCGACGGCGGTCAGGAGCCAGCCGACGAGGACGGAGGGGGTGCCTGCGAGGCCGCCGGGGAGCGGGGTGGCGGGGACGGTGCCCTGACGGTTGGCGTAGGCCTCCACGGCCAGGCCCGCGGCGAGGACCGCGATGCCCCAGGGGAGGCCCTTGGGTGCTTCTCGGGGGGCGGGCAGGACTGCCGGGCCGGGGTCCCCGCTCCGGTTGTCCTCGGTGGGGATGTCGTCGCCCGCCTGTGCCGGCGGGGTGCCGTCCGGCTTCGGGTCGGGAACCGCCTCGGCGGTGCGACTGCCCGCCGCCCGGTCGGCGGCCGGCTCACCCGGGTTCCGGCGCGCGCGGAAGCGGCCGTACGCCCCGAAGGGCTCCCTGGTCGTCGTCCTGCCGGACGCCCCGAAGCGGCCGTACGACCGTGCCTCCCTCCTCGCCGAGGCCGGTCTGTCGTCCGGTGGCCGCAGGACGAGTGCCACCGTCACCGACGCGATCGCCGGCACCAGGCCCAGCAGGGTCAGGGCCGCCGGCAACGGGAGGGGGACGTCCGCCGCCAGGAAGTCCGCCGCCGCCCCGTCGAAGGGCATGCCCGTCAGGTCGCCCCGCAGGTGGAGGAAGACCAGCAGCGCCAGCATCGAACCGAGCGTGCAGGACAGGGCCGTCGTCGTGGCCGTGACGGCCATCAGGCGGGCCGGGCCGAGGCCGATCGCCGCGAGACCGGGGCGGGGACGGGTGCCGGGGTCGGTACGGGCGACCGCCAGGGCGAAGTGGACCGTCGCAGCCAGCGGGGTCAGGCACCACGCCAGGCGCAGGACCGCGCCCGACGCGTCCTCGGGGTGGCTGATCGCGTGGCCGAGACTGCACAGGAGGAGGAAGCCCGTGCCCGCCGAGGCGAGCGCCACCAGGAGGCGGCGCAGCTGTACGGCGGGACGGGCGCCCCGGGTCAGACGGAGAGCGAGCACGCGGTACGGCCTTCCGAGTCGGCCATCGGGGGCAGGTGCACGGTGTTCACCCGGCGCCCGTCCAGGAGGGTGACCGTGCGGTCCGCCAGGGCTGCGGTGTCGGGGTCGTGCGTGGCCAGGACCACGGTGATGCCGTGGGAGCGGGCGGCCGTGGTGAGCGTGCGCAGGACGTGCGCGCGTTCCGCCCGGTGCAGGGGAGCCGTCGGTTCGTCCGCGAACAGGACCGACGGGGCCGGGGCGAGGGCGCGGGCGACGCAGACGCGCTGGCGTTCGGACTGGGTCAGCTCGTGCGGGCGGCTGCGGGTCCGGTCCCCGATGTCGAGGCGCTCCAGCCACTCCAGGGCGGTCGTCCTGGCGCGTCGGCGACCGGTGCCGCGCAGCATGAGGGGGAGGGCGGCGTTCTCCCAGGCGTTGAGCTCGGGGACGAGCACCGGGGCCGGGTCGATCCAGCCGAAACGGTCCCGGCGCAGGCGCTCGCGGGTCAGCGGGCCCATGGTGTGCACGGGCACGCTGTTGAACCAGACCTCGCCGCGCTGGGCCGGGGTGAGTCCCGACAGGCATCTGAGCAGTGCGGTCTTGCCGCTGCCGCGGGGCCCGCTGACGGCGAGGATCTCTCCTTCGCGCACTCCGAGGGAGACACCCTGGAGCGCGGGCGAGCCGTCGTGGTGGGTGAAGTGCAGGGAGCGTGCCCAGAGCACATCGTTGTCCGGCGGGGCCTCCATGGGCGTACACCTCGTTCTGGTCCGTTGTGCCTTGCAATCCCCCGAGCGGGGGAACGAAAGCAGGGCCGATCGGTTACCAGGCACGCTAAGGAGGCGGGGGCGGGACGCCGTACAGCACACGGCCCGGGGTGC
The DNA here is from genome assembly GCF_040606575.1 of Streptomyces sp. NPDC005402. Classification (NCBI taxonomy): domain Bacteria; kingdom Bacillati; phylum Actinomycetota; class Actinomycetes; order Kitasatosporales; family Streptomycetaceae; genus Streptomyces; species Streptomyces sp. NPDC005402. The sequence goes on along the minus strand of NZ_JBEXFB010000017.1, from coordinate 131,786 downwards.
ACGCCTGTCACTCGGACGGGTGCACTCCGGGCCGTATGAGCCGCTGAGTCGCCGGATGCGGGGGCTTCTAGAGCTTGGTCCAGGCCTCGGTGAGGGTCGCGCGCAGGATCTGCTCGATCTCGTCGAAGGTCTCCTGGTTCGAGATCAGCGGCGGGGCGAGCTGGACGACCGGGTCGCCGCGGTCGTCGGCACGGCAGTACAGGCCGTTGTCGAAGAGGGCCTTGGAGAGGAAGCCGTACAGGACGCGCTCGGTCTCCTCGTCGTTGAAGGACTCCTTCGTCGTCTTGTCCTTGACCAGCTCGATGCCGTAGAAGAAGCCGTTGCCGCGGACGTCGCCGACGATCGGCAGGTCGTGCAGCTTCTCCAGCGTCGAGCGGAAGGCGCCCTCGTTGTCGAGGACGTGCTGGTTGAGGTTCTCGCGCTCGAACAGGTCGAGGTTGGCGAGGCCCACGGCCGCGGACACCGGGTGGCCGCCGAAGGTGTAGCCGTGCAGGAAGGTGTTGTCGCCCTTGTAGAACGGCTCGGCCAGGCGGTCCGAGATGATGCAGGCGCCGATCGGGGAGTAGCCCGAGGTCATGCCCTTGGCGCAGGTGATCATGTCCGGGACGTAGTCGAACTTGTCGCAGGCGAACATGGTGCCCAGGCGGCCGAAGGCGCAGATGACCTCGTCGGAGACCAGGAGTACGTCGTACTGGTCGCAGATCTCGCGGACGCGCTGGAAGTAGCCGGGCGGGGGCGGGAAGCAGCCGCCCGCGTTCTGCACGGGCTCCAGGAAGACCGCGGCGACCGTGTCCGGGCCCTCGAAGAGGATCTCCTGCTCGATCTGGTCGGCGGCCCAGCGGCCGTAGGCCTCGGGGTCGTCGCCGTGGATCGGGGCGCGGTAGATGTTGGTGTTCGGGACCTTGTGCGCGCCCGGGACCAGCGGTTCGAAGGGGGCCTTCAGGGCCGGCAGGCCGGTGATGGACAGGGCGCCCTGCGGGGTGCCGTGGTAGGCGACCGCGCGGGAGATGACCTTGTACTTGGTGGGCTTGCCGGTGAGCTTGAAGTACTGCTTGGCGAGCTTCCAGGCGGTCTCGACCGCCTCGCCGCCACCGGTGGTGAAGAAGACCTTGTTCAGGTCGCCGGGCGCGTGCTGCGCGAGGCGCTCCGCGAGTTCGACGGCCTTCGGGTGGGCGTAGGACCACACCGGGAAGAACGCCAGCTCCTGCGCCTGCTTGAAGGCCGCTTCGGCGAGCTCCACGCGCCCGTGGCCGGCCTGGACCACGAACAGGCCCGCGAGGCCGTCCAGGTAGCGCTTGCCCTTGTCGTCGTAGATGTAGGTGCCCTCGCCCCGGACGATGGTCGGGACCGGGGAGTTCTCGTACGAGGACATGCGGGTGAAGTGCATCCACAGGTGGTCGTACGCGGTGCGGCTGAGGTCCTTGGAGCTCACGGTTATCGGGTCCTCACGGTTATCGGGTTCCCCACATGTAGGTCTGCTTCTTGAGCTTCAGATAGACGAAGCTCTCGGTGGAGCGCACTCCGGGGATGGCCCGGATGCGGCGGTTGATGACCTCCAGGAGGTGGTCGTCGTCCTCGCAGACGATCTCCACCATCAGGTCGAAGGAGCCGGCCGTCATCACCACGTACTCGCACTCGGACATGGCGGTCAGCGCGTCGGCCACGGACTCGACATCGCCCTCGACATGAATGCCGACCATCGCCTGGCGCCGGAAGCCCACGGTGAGCGGGTCCGTGACGGCGACGATCTGCATCACGCCCTGGTCGAGCAGCTTCTGGACGCGCTGGCGTACGGCCGCCTCGGACAGGCCGACGGCCTTGCCGATCGCGGCGTACGGACGGCGGCCGTCCTCCTGGAGCTGCTCGATGATGGCGAGGGAGACGGCGTCCAGGTTGGGGCTGCTGCCGTTCCTGTACTCGCTCCTGGACTCGCGGGAGTCCCTGGGGTCTGCGCTTCGACTGGCCACGGGCTCACTGTGCACGACGTCTCGTCGGTTTCGCAAGGTCGGGGCGATGAAATTCGTTGTTTACGTGACGGAGACCTGCGGATTTCGCAGTCTTGGCCGGATCGGGGGTGTTGAAAACGTGGGCCTGACGATTAGGGTGGGTGTCTCAGTCAGTGGACAGTTTCAACCCCCCTCAGGAGGTCGGCAGTGAGCACCGAGCTGCGTCGTCTGCGCAACTACATCGACGGTGAGTTCCGGGACGCCGCCGACGGGCGGACCACGGACGTGGTCAACCCCGCGACCGGTGAGGCGTACGCGACCGCCCCGCTGTCCGGACAGGCCGACGTGGACGCGGCGATGGCCGCCGCCGCAGCGGCCTTCCCGGGCTGGCGTGACGTCACCCCCGCCGAGCGGCAGAAGGCCCTGCTGAAGATCGCGGACGCCTTCGAGGAGCGCGCCGAGGAGCTCATCGCGGCGGAGGTGGAGAACACCGGCAAGCCGATCGGGCTCACCCGGTCCGAGGAGATCCCGCCGATGGTCGACCAGATCCGCTTCTTCGCCGGTGCGGCGCGGATGCTGGAGGGGCGCTCCGCCGGTGAGTACATGGAGGGCCTGACCTCCATCGTGCGGCGCGAGCCGGTCGGGGTCTGCGCGCAGGTCGCGCCGTGGAACTACCCGATGATGATGGCCGTATGGAAGTTCGCGCCGGCGATCGCGGCCGGCAACACGGTGGTGCTGAAGCCGTCGGACACGACCCCGGCGTCGACCGTGCTGATCGCGGAGATCATCGGCGGGATCCTGCCCAAGGGCGTCTTCAACGTCATCACCGGTGACCGTGACACCGGCCGGCTGATGGTCGAGCACCCGACGCCGGCGATGGCGTCGATCACCGGCTCGGTGCGGGCCGGTATGTCGGTCGCCGAGTCCGCGTCGAGGGACCTGAAGCGGGTGCACCTGGAGCTGGGCGGCAAGGCCCCGGTCGTCGTCTTCGAGGACACCGACATCGCCAAGGCCGTCGAGGACATCTCGGTGGCGGGCTTCTTCAACGCCGGGCAGGACTGTACGGCGGCCACGCGCGTGCTGGTGCAGTCCTCCATCCACGACGAGTTCGTCGCGGCGCTGGCGAAGGCCGCCGCCGACACGAAGACCGGGCAGCCGGACGACGAGGACGTGCTGTTCGGTCCCTTGAACAACCCGAACCAGCTCAAGCAGGTCTCCGGGTTCATCGAGCGGCTGCCCGCGCACGCCAAGGTCGAGGCCGGCGGTCACCAGGTCGGTGAGAAGGGGTACTTCTACGCGCCGACGGTCGTGTCCGGGCTGAAGCAGGACGACGAGATCATCCAGAAGGAGGTCTTCGGGCCGGTCATCACCGTCCAGTCCTTCACGGACGAGGAGCAGGCCGTGTCGTGGGCCAACGGCGTCGAGTACGCGCTGGCGTCCTCGGTGTGGACCAAGGACCACGGCCGTGCGATGCGGATGTCCAAGAAGCTGGACTTCGGGTGCGTGTGGATCAACACGCACATTCCGCTGGTCGCCGAGATGCCGCACGGCGGCTTCAAGAAGTCGGGATACGGCAAGGACCTTTCGGGCTACGGGTTCGAGGACTACACGCGGATCAAGCACGTGATGACGTCGTTGGACGCGTAGGTTCTTCGGCCGCGGGGGTGCGGGGTTCTCCGGCCGCGGGCGCGTGGGGGCTGGTCGCGCAGTTCCCCGCGCCCCTGGGGGAGTTGTGGCGGCGTCGCTGTTCCCGTCGGATCGGTGAGCGGCGGCGGTGTCCGCTCGACAGGGTGTCCGCCGTACCCCGCCCTGCGTGATCCAGCTCCAGGCCGACCACCCCGACATCCGCTTCCTCGTCCCCGAGGAGGGCGCGGCGTTCTGGTCGGACTCCCTGATGATTCCCGACCGCGCCCTGCACAAGATCAACGCGGAGCGCCTCGTCGGCTACTACTACGCCCCGACGTCGCCGCGGAACTCGCCGCCTGGGTCAACTACGTCTGCCCCGTCCCCGCCGCCCAGGACGTCCTGGCCGCGTCGAAGGACGAGGACACCGCCGCCCTCGCCGAGAACCCCCTGATCTTCCCGGACGCGCAGATGCGCGAGCGGCTGGTGATCGCGCGGGACATCACGTCCGGTGAGCGGGGGGAGTACGCGAAGCGGTGGAACGTGATCGTGGGGTGGTGAACGCCGGCGGGAAAGCGAGCCCTCGGCCCCGCGTCCGGCGCCGGTTTCATCCGTGAACCCTCGGGCACGTCGGCTTCACACCGGTCCGACCTGTGCGGCAACGCGGAGGACGTGACGATGAGCAGGTTCGCAAGGACGGCCTACGGTTCGGATTCCGCGATGCGCAGGAACGGGCTGCTGACCTACGGGCTCTCGGCCGTGATGCTGATCGCCGGGATCATGATGATCGGCAAGGGCATCCCGAAGGGCTGGATCTGCGTCGGGTTGGCCGTGCTCTACACCGGCTTCGTTCTCGTGGCGATGCGGGTCAAGGCCCGCAGGGGCGACGGGCGGTAGGCCTCATGGAAGCCCGCGGTGCGTCGGGTCCACCGCTCCCCGGCTGGGTGCGGATGTCCTCGTGATCGTCCTTGTCGCGCTCGCGGCGTACGGAATGTCCCGCAGGAGGAGATGAGCGTGTGCCGTCCCGACGGGGGTATCCGCTCCGCACCGCAACCGCCGGGCCGGCCCCGGCCAACCGGAAGGAGAGGTACCGCATGTCCGCGTCCCTCGTGGAAACGGTCGATATCGAGGCTCCCGTCGCTGTCGCCTGGGCACTGTGGAGCGATGTGACCCGGTGGCCGACCTTTCTGAGCCACGTACGCCTGGTGGAACGGCTGGACGAGCGCCGTTTCGCCTGGCAGCTCCAACTGCCCGGCGCCGACAAGAACTTCGTCGCCGAACTCACCGAGGTCGTCCCCGAGGACCGCATCGCCTGGCGCACGGTGGAGGGGGTGCACCACGCGGGCGTGGTCACCTTCCACCGGCTCGGTGAGACCACGAGCCGGGTGACGCTGCAGATCGAGTACGACCCGCAGGGGTTCCTGGAGCACCTCGGCGCGCTGACCAACCTGGACTCGACACTCGCCAACTACGACCTCGGCGAGTTCCAGAAACTGGCCGAGACGGCGGCGGCGTCCTGACCTCGTACGGACATCACTTTTGAACGTGTTCAATTACAGGCGTACGCTGCTGCCATGAGCGACAGAGCCGCCCAACTCAAGGGCATCCGCGCATGGCTGGTCTTCTTCGTCGTCTGCCTGGTGCTCAGCGGGGCCACGGCCTTCCCGCTGGTCCACGAACTGCGCTGGACCGAGGACGTGTTGCGGCACCTTCCCGCGCCGGACGCCCTGACCGACTGGATCGCGCGCGTCCGGCGCGGGCTCGACACCGCCGACTCCGACTACCCCTTCCTCCTCTACGGCACGGACTGGCTGGCCTTCGCCCACCTGGTCATCGCGGTCGCCTTCTACGGCCCCTACCGCGACCCGGTCCGCAACATCTGGGTCGTCGAGTTCGCCATGATCGCCTGTGCCGGGATCATCCCGCTCGCCCTGATCTGCGGACCGATCCGGGGCATCCCGTTCTGGTGGAGCGTGATCGACATGGCGTTCGGGGTGTTCGGAGTGCTCCCGCTGTACGTCGTACGGCGGAAGATCAAGCGGCTGGAGGCGCTCACCCCGTACGACTCCGGGACCAGCGCCCCTGTCGTGCCCGTTACTTGAGCGCCGCCGTGATGATCCGGCCGACGACCGGGTTCGCGTCCTCGCTCTTAGCGTCGGTGGAGTTCACCGAGTACACGACCGTGCGGCTCAGGTTCCGGGTGGCGGCGATCGCCGAGTTGTAGCCGTACCGGCCGCCGGACTTGACCCAGTAGACCTTCCCGTCGGACTCGAAACGCTGGAGGCCGCCCGCGCTGTAACTCGCGCCGGTGATGCCCGGCGGAACCCGGAACACTTCCTTCAGCTGCGGCCGCGGGACGATCCGGCCCCGCAGGAGGCCGGTGAGCAGTCGCTCCAGGTCCGCGGTCGTGGAGATCATGTCCCCGGCCGCGAACCGGTCCGCCTGGTTCCAGTCCGTGACGTCCAGGAACTCCGTCGTCCCGTCGGGCCTCTTCACCACCTGGTAGCCGCGGTTGTGCGGGCCGAGGATGCGCGGATCGGTGCCCGGGAAGTACGTGTCCCGCATCCCGGCCGGCCGGAGCACCAGCCGGCTGACCTCGGAGGCGTACGACCGCCCGGTCACCCGCTCGATCAGCAGGCCGAGGAACGTGTAGTTGATGTTGAGGTAGTGCTGCTGCCTGCCCGGGCAGAACTCCGGCTCCTTCGCACCCGCGGACGCGGCGACCCGCTGGGGGCTGAGCGTGTCGAAGCGGTGGGCGTACACCTCCTCGAAGGTGGTGCCGAGACCGTCGCCCGCCGGGATACCGCTGGTGTGGTCGAGCAGTTGCCGCACGGCGACCGGCCGGAACCGCCTGCCGAGGAGGCCGGGCAGGTAGTGCTGGACCGGCGTGTCCAGGCCGATCCGCCCCTCGTGCGCCAGTCGCAGTACGGCCGCCGCCGTGACCACCTTCGTCGTCGAACCGGCCCGGAACCGCGCGTCCGGATCGGCGGGCCGTCCGCTCTCCAGATCGCGCACGCCCGAGCTGCCGTGCCAACGGCCGCCGGTGCCGCCGACCCGGACCAGGGCCGCGGTGGCGCTCGCGTCGGGGAGCCCGGCGATCGCGGCGCGTAACGCCTTGACGTCCGGTGCGGAGGTGCTGTGCACGGCCGGGGTCGCGGACGCGGAGGAGGTCGGCAAGCCGGCGGTCAGGGGCACGGCGAGGGCGCCGGCGAGGATGCTTCTGCGACGAATGTCACGCATGAGTCGGCTCCTGAGGATGTGGGATGTGTGTGATCATCCTGCGGGGCTGTCGAGGCGGCGGGATCGTCGCCGAGAAGGGCCCGGCCCCTGGTGGAACCCTGAGCAACTCCGGCTTCCTTGAGGCGAGTTGTGGGGGAGGTCCCCTAGGGGGCGAAAAAGTGTTATCGCGGAGCCCTTCACTCCGTCTCCACGCACGACCATGCACGCAGGGGGCACCGGCCGGAAAGGACGATGTGGACACGCGGCAGTGGCGCGACACCATCGCGGCGGCGCAGGACGGCGACCGGCGCGCGCTGGACGAGCTCGTCGCGGGCTGGCTGCCGCTGGTGTACAACATCGTGGGCCGCGCCCTGAACGGCCACGCCGACGTCGACGACGTCGTCCAGGAGACCATGCTGCGGGCCGTCGACAACCTCGGCAGCCTCCGCGATCCGGACAGCTTCCGGTCCTGGCTGGTCGCCATCGCCATGCGCCAGATCCGCGACCGGGCCCGCCGCAGGACCCCGGCCCCGCTGGACGAGTCGGCCGCGCGCGAGGCCGCCGACTTCGCCGAACTCACCGTCCTGCGACTCCAGTTGGAGGGGCAGCGACGCGAGGTCGCGGAGGCCGTGCGCTGGCTCGACGACGAGGACCGGCAACTGCTGTCGCTGTGGTGGCTGGAGGTCGCGGGCGAACTCACCCGGCGTGAGCTGGCCGCCGCTGTCGGCATCAGCCGGCAGCACGCCGCCGTGCGCGTCCAGCGGATGAAGGAGCGCCTGGAGACCTCCCGCGGCATCGTCCGCGCCCTCGACGGCGCCTGCCCCGACCTGCGCGAACTGACCGCCCGCTTCAACGGCCGCCCCGACTCGGTCTGGCGCAAGCGGCTGGCCCGGCACATCCGCCGCTGCGGCTACTGCGGAGACACCCGCGAGGCGGTCGTACCGGCGGAGCGGCTGCTCGTCGGGATCGCGCTGGTGCCGGTCCCGGTCGGGTTCACCCTCTCGCTGGCCCTCGGCGGCAAGACGGCCGCGGCCGCCACCGCCACGGTCGCCTCCGTGAGCTGGTCCGCCAAGGTGCTGAGCGCGCTCACCCAGCCCGTCGTCGCGGCCACCGCGGGGGCCACGATCGTCGCGGGCGGCGCGTACGTCGTCACGCAGACCCCGGACGCCCCGGCGCCGCGGGTGGCGGTCTCGCCCACGGCGGCGAGCACGTACCGGGCGCCCTCCGCGCGGAACACACCGTCGTCCTCGCCGTCCCCGTCCCCGTCGGCGACACCGACGAAGACCGTCCTCTACGGCAGTGTCGTCGACGCCGTCGACCGGGCGCCGGACCCCGACACCCGGCCCGGCGCCCTGCCGCACCGGCCCGAGACCGGCGTCACCAGCACCGGCGGCGCGCACGCCGTCATGAACCACCGCGGGGACAGCGTCACGCTCACCGGCGAGGGCTATGTCCTGGTCCGCTGGCAGCTCTCGCCCCAGTACCGGGCCGGCAGCCTGGTCATGCCGGCCTGGACCGGCCTCAAGGGCGAGCTCTTCCACGTCGCCTCGGGCGGCGGCCGCCGTATGGACGACCCCGTCAGCGCCACGGACACCGCCGCCACCGGCATGGGCAACTCCACCGTCGGCTACGCCGTCCTGCCCGCCGGCACCCAGCAGATGTGGCAGAACGAGTACTTCTACCTCGACGGCAGTGTCACCCTCACGGTCAACGAACGCGGCGCCGACTACGGCCTCAGCGTCTTCCCCTCCACCTGGGACGCCGTCAAGAAGGACATCACCACCGGCCCAGCCCAGGGGGCCAAGCGCTACGGCCTGGTCCGCGACACCGGCCGGGACGACACCCCCGTACCGCAGTACGTCACCCGGTCGACTCCCGCCGACCCGGCGACCGTTGCCCAGGAGTCCCGGCTGTAGCGCTGTCACGCCGAACCGGGTGGCCGGCCGGGTCTAGCCCGCGTCGCCGGCCGCGCGCAGTGCGCAGAGCACGTCCACCCGGTTCGTCGTGATCGAGTCGACGCCCAGGGCGGCGAGGCGGCGCATCGAGCGGTGGGTGTCGGGAGTCCAGACGGAGATCAGGTAGCCGTCGGTGTGGATGCGCTCGGCGAGGTCCCGGTCCATCAGGCCGAAACGGTAGTTGAGCCAGCGGGGCTTCACCGCGTTCAGGAGAGCGGGGCGCGGGGGCGCGAGGCTCGTCCAGGTGAGGGCGATCTCCGCGGACGGGTCGGCCTCGCGGACGGCGAGCATGGCGGTGGCGCCGGCGCAGTAGTAGACGCGGTCCTGGGCACCGCACTCGCGCACCACGTCGACCACGCGACGGGCGACTCGTACCTCTCTCGTGCCGGGCAGATCGAGCATCATGCGGTGGCCGTCGGTGGCTTCGAGCGCCTCCGCGAGCGTCGGCACCTCGCCGTCCGTCAGACCCCGCACCTCGTCCGCCGACAGGGACAGCAGGGGGCGGTCGTGCTCCCACAACCGCTTCAGCGTCTCGTCGTGGAGCAGCACCGGTACGCCGTCCCTGGTGAGCCGTACGTCGATCTCCACCGCGTCCGCGCCCCGGTCGAGCGCGGCACGCAGGGAGTCGATCGTATTCTCACGGACGCGATAGGGGTCGCCGCGGTGTGCCACGGCCGTCAGCTTCTGCATGCGCCCATTGTGGTGGGCTCACCGAGCCGGTTGTGGCGGGGTCACGGGGCGAGCCACGTGGTGGTGCGGGTGTCGATCTCGTCCTTGATCCTGTTCTTGCCGGGTTCGTCGAGGAACGACGCGTCGACCGCGTTCTTCGCGAGTTCGGCCAGGCCCTGTTCGTCGAGGTTCAGGAGCCTCGCCGCCACCGCGTACTCGCTGTTCAGGTCCGTGCCGAACATCGGGGGGTCGTCGGAGTTGATCGTGACGACGATCCCCGCCTGCACGAACTTCTTGAGCGGGTGCTCGTCGAGGGTGCGGACGGCTCGGGTGGCGATGTTGGAGGTGGGGCACACCTCCAGCGGGATGCGGTGCTCGGCGAGGTGGGTCAGGAGCGCCGGATCCCGGAAGGAGCTCGTGCCATGGCCGATGCGTTCGGCGCGCAGGTGGGTGAGGGCGTCCCACACCGTCTCCGGACCGGTCGTCTCGCCGGCGTGCGGCACCGAGTGCAGGCCGGCGGCGATCGCCCTGTCGAAGTACGGCTTGAACTGGGGGCGGGGGACGCCGATCTCGGGACCGCCGAGACCGAAACTGACAAGGCCCTCCGGGCGGAGGCGGTCGTCGGTGGCGAGGCGGGTCGTCTCCTCGGCGGCTTCCAGGCCGGCCTCGCCCGGGATGTCGAAGCACCAGCGCAGCACCGTGCCGAACTCCGACTCCGCCGCCTTGCGGGCGTCCTCGATCGCCTCCATGAACGCGCGCTCGTCGATGCCGCGGCGGGTCGAGGAGAACGGGGTGATGGTGAGTTCGGCGTAGCGGACCTGCTGGCGGGCGAGGTCCCGTGCGACCTCGTAGGTGAGCAGCCGCACGTCCTCCGGGGTGCGGATCAGGTCCACGACGCTGAGGTAGACGTCGATGAAGTGGGCGAAGTCCGTGAAGGTGAAGTAGTCGACGAGTGCCTCGGGGTCCGTGGGGACCTTGGAGTCGGGGTGGCGGGCGGCCAGTTCGGAGACGATGCGTGGGGAGGCCGAGCCGACGTGGTGGACGTGGAGTTCGGCCTTGGGCAGCTCGGCGATGAAGGCGTGCAGGTGGTCGGGCGTCGTCATGGGGGCCTCCCCTTGCTGGGCGCCTGGCACGGTAGTGCGGTGCGGTGCCTGCCGTGCGGCGCGGTGATCGGCTGATCGATGCGGAACATGTTAGGCGGGCGGGGTTGTGGGGTGTCTGCGGGCCGGTGGGGGCGGGCGTCGTGCGCAGTTCCCCGCGCCCCCGAATGCCTGCGGCGGCCTCGGCTCCCTGCACGGTCCGCCGTGGTGCGCGAGGATGGTGGACGGTCCAACTCCCCGGGGGCGCGAGGAACTGCGCGATCAGCTCCCACGATCCCGCGCCCGCCCTACCACCTGATCGGCACCCCCATGGGCACCCGGCCCAAGCCCAGCGCAGCCAACGGCTCCCGTAGCATGGCCCGCACGTACGATCTAGGGGGACGTGAGCATGACGGACGGAACGCAGTCGAACGGGGACCGGGATCCGTGGGCGCCACCGGAGAGTGGGCCTTCGTTGGAGAAGAGCCCGTCGCCCGGTGCCGGTCAGCCGCCGTCGCCCTCCGTGCATGATCAGGACACCGTGACGTCCGCGCCCACCCCTGGTTACGGCTTCCCGCCTCCCGGAGCCGCGCCCACCCCGGGTTACGGCTACCCCGCCCCGGAGCAGGGTGTGCCCGTCGGTGGACCCGGACCCGGCACACCCGGTGGGCCCGCCCCCGTGCCGCCTCCGCCCATCGGACCCGAGGGCCCCGGCGCTCCCGTCGGCTACGGCTACCCCGGTTATCCGCAGAGCCCGCAGGGATACGGCGGCTGGGCCCCGCCCATGCCCCCGCAGAACGGCATGGGTGTCGCCGCGATGGTGCTGGGCATCCTGTCCTGCGCCCTGTTCTGCATGTACGGCATCCTCTCGCTGGTGCTCGGGGTCCTCGCCATCGTGTTCGGGATCAAGGGGCGCAAGCGGGCCGAGCGGGGGGAGGCCACCAACCACGGGCAGGCGCAGGCCGGGTTCATCATGGGGATCATCGGGACGATCCTCGGCATCGCCGTGATCGTCCTGCTCGCCATCGGCATCACCGCCGCCATCAACTCGGAGGACGACTCCGACTACTACGACGGCTCCCTCGCCGTCGTGGCGGCCGCCCAGGTGGGGTAGTTCGCGGCGGACACAAGGGGACCACCGGATCCGGTGGTCCCCTTCACGCGTTTGTGAGGCGGTCCCTCGCCTCCATCAGCGCGAAGCCCAGGAGGTTCGGGCCTCGCCAGCGCTCCGGGTCGCCCGCCGTTTCGTCGTCCGCGGCGAGGCCGATGCCCCACACCCGGTCCACCGGGCTGGCCTCGACCAGCACCCGGTCGCCGGTGTTCAGGAGGAACAGCCGCAGGTCCTCGTGGGCCGCGAACTTGTGGACGCTGCCCTCCACGACGATCCCGAAGCGCTCACGACGCCAGATCTGCTCGTCGAAGCCTCTGACCAGCCGCCCCATGTTCTTGGCCTGCGCCGGAGATCCGGCCGCCAGGATCCGGCGCTCCGCCTCCTGATCTTCGAAGAGCCGCGCCTTGCCCGCCATCATCCAGTGCTCGGCGGTCGCATAGCCGACCCCGTCCACGACGAACGGTGAGGGCCACCACTGGCTCAGACAGCTCGCGCCGACCCGGCCGTCCGCACGTGGGCGGTGGCCCCAGAAATGCAGATACTTGATCTTCGCTCCGGCCCGGACCTGCTTGACCAGGGCATCCTGTGAATCGATCTTCCCCGTGATCTTCCCCATGCACGCGAGTCTGACAGGAACCACTGACAGTCCGTCCTTCCTTTTCGGGGGCGGCTCGACACCTGGTCGACAGATTCCGTCGCGTAACCGAAAGGCAACAACGGAATCACTTGTAGGAGCGTCATTGCTCTGTCAGGATCGGCACTCAAATCGAGCTGGAGCTACGCCACCCACCCGCGGTACCCGCGGGATGACGGCGGAGGAGAGCGACATGCACAACCCGGGCACTGCCATCCCGGACCGGTTCGCGGCGCAGGAGCGGTTCGCCGAAGGCGCGCAGTTCATCGGAGGGCGTCTCACCAAGGGGACCTCCGGCCGTACGCACGCGGTCGTGGATCCCGCGAGTGGTGAGGAGGTCTTCACCTATGAGCTCGCGGGCGTCGAGGACGTCGATGCCGCGGTCGCCGCGGCTCGCGCGGCCTTTCCGGGCTGGGCGGCCACCACTCCCGGTGAGCGGTCCGACGCCCTGCACCGGTTCGCCGCCGTGCTCGCCGACCGTGCCGAGGACTTCGCCCGCGCGGAGTCGCTCCAGTGCGGGAAGCCGCTGAAGCTGACCCGGGAGTTCGACGTCCCGGGGACGATCGACAACACCGCCTTCTTCGCCGGTGCCGCCCGGCACCTTCAGGGGCAGTCCGCCGGTGAGTACTCCGGGGATCACACGTCCTACGTGCGGCGCGAGCCCATCGGTGTCGTCGGGTCCATCGCGCCCTGGAACTATCCGCTGCAGATGGCCGCCTGGAAGATCCTCCCTGCGATCGCGGCCGGCAACACCATCGTTCTGAAGCCCGCCGAGATCACCCCGCTCACCTCCCTTCTCTTCGCCCAGGCCGCCACCGACGCCGGGATTCCCGACGGTGTCGTCAACATCGTCACCGGGACCGGCAAGGAGGCGGGAGAGCGTCTGGTCGGGCATCCCGACGTGGCCATGACCTCGTTCACCGGGTCGACGGCCGTCGGCAAGCGTGTCGCGGAGATCGCCACCGCCACCGTCAAGCGGCTGCATCTGGAGCTCGGCGGCAAGGCCCCCTTCCTCGTCTTCGACGACGCCGACCTGGAGGCTGCCGTCAACGGGGCCGTCGCGGGCGCGCTCATCAACTCCGGGCAGGACTGCACGGCCGCCACGCGCGCGTACGTACAGCGGCCGCTGTACGAGGCGTTCGTAGAGAAGACCGCGGCCCTGATGGAGACCGTCCGGCTCGGTGACCCGTTCGCCGCCGGCACCGATCTCGGGCCGCTCATCTCGCATGCCCAGCGAGACCGGGTCGCCGGGTTCGTCGACCGTGCGCGTGCCTACGCGCGCGTGGTGGCGGGCGGCGAGGCGCCGGGCGGGGGACTCGCGAAGGGGGCGTACTACAAGCCCACTCTCGTCGCCGACGCCGCACAGGACAGCGAGATCGTGCAGTCGGAGATCTTCGGACCGGTTCTGGTCATCCTGCCCTTCGACAGCGACGACGAGGGCATCCGGCTCGCCAACGACACCCCTTACGGGCTCGCCGCCTCCGCCTGGAGCCGGGACGTCTACCGGGCGAACCGGGCCACGCGGGAGATCAAGGCCGGGTGCGTGTGGGTCAACGACCACATCCCGATCATCAGCGAGATGCCGCACGGCGGATACAAGGCGTCCGGCTTCGGCAAGGACATGTCCTCGTACTCGTTCGAGGAGTACACCCAGATCAAGCACGTTATGTTCGACAATAAGGCGGTCGTCAGGAAGGACTGGCACCGCACGATCTTCGGGGACCGGCTGTAACCGATTTCCGGCTACCGCCGGGTGACGTATTCAGGCCGCCCGACCCGCGGCCGCCCACTTTCCCGAAAGGGCACCAGCGCATGGAGCAGTACGAGCCCGACCGCCTGTCGCCGGCCCAAGTGGCCGCCATGCGGCGCAGCTTCCGAGGCGGCCGGGCCGCCATGACCCGGCGGTCCCTGTTGCGTGCCTCCACGGGCGGCGCCCTCGCGGTCGGCGGCCTCGGGGCGCTGAGCGCCTGTGGCATCCCCGCGGCCGGCAACACCCAGGGCGGCGTCTCCGCGGAGGACCACTCGGCCAAGGAGAAGACCGTCAACTTCTCCAACTGGACCGAGTACATCGACGTGGACGAGAGCGAGAAGCACCACCCCACGCTCGACCAGTTCAAGAAGCAGACCGGCATCTCGGTCAAGTACACCGAGGACATCAACGACAACGTCGAGTTCTTCGGGAAGATCAAGCCCCAGTTGGCGGCGGGGCAGGACACCGGGCGCGACATCATCGTGCTCACGGACTGGCTCGCCGCCCGGCTCATCCGGCTCGGGTGGGTCCAGAAACTGGACGCCTCCAACCTGCCCCACGCGTACGCCAACCTGTCCGCGCAGTTCCGTGACCCCGACTGGGATCCGGGACGGGCGTACTCCTATGTGTGGCAAGGCATCTCGACCGTCATCGCCTACAACAAGAAGGCCCTCGACGGCCAGGAGGTCAAGTCGATCTCCGACCTGCTCGACAACACCAAGCTCAAGGGCCGGGTCGGCTTCCTCTCGGAGATGCGCGACAGCATCGGCATGACCCTGCTCGACATGGGCAAGGACCCGGCGAACTTCACCGCCGACGACTACGACGCGGCCATCGCACGGCTCCAGAAGGCCGTCGACAAGGGGCAGATCCGCCGCTTCACCGGCAACGACTACACCTCCGACCTCACCAGCGGCGACTTCGCGGCCTGCGTCGCCTGGGCCGGGGACGTCGTCCAGCTGAAGGCGGACAGCCCGGACATCGACTTCATCATCCCGGACAGCGGATACATGACGTCGACCGACAACATGCTGATCCCCAACAAGGCGCGTCACAAGACGAACGCCGAGCGGCTCATCGACTTCTACTACCAGCCGGGGCCCGCCGCCGAACTCGCCGCGTACATCAACTACGTGTCTCCCGTCGACGGTGTGAAGCCCGAGCTGGCCAAGCTCGACCCGGATGCGGCGAACAACCCGCTGATCATCCCCGACAAGGCCATGGCCGCGAAGTCCCACGCCTTCCGCTCCCTGAGCTCGAAGGAAGAGACGGCCTTTGAAGAGAAGTTCGCGAAGCTGACTGGGGCGTGATCACCGTGACGAACAAGAGCACAGACAACAGCGGAGACGTCCGCCTCTCCGGCATCAGCAAGACGTACGACAACGGCTTCACCGCCGTGCAGCCGCTCGACCTGACCGTGCCCCAGGGCTCCTTCTTCGCCCTGCTCGGCGCCTCCGGCTGCGGCAAGACCACCACCCTGCGCATGATCGCCGGTCTCGAGGAGCCCACCACGGGCACCGTGCACCTCGGCGACCAGGAGGTCACCCGGCTGCCGCCCTACAAGCGGCCGGTGAACACCGTCTTCCAGTCGTACGCGCTCTTCCCGCACCTGGACATCTTCGAGAACGTCGCCTTCGGTCTGCGCCGCCGTGGCATCAAGTCGGTGAAGAAGCAGGTCGAGGACATGCTGGAGCTCGTACAGCTGGGAGAGCAGGCGCGGAAGAAGCCGCACCAGCTCTCCGGTGGCCAGCAGCAGCGCGTGGCGGTGGCGCGTGCGCTGATCAACACCCCCAAGGTGCTGCTCCTCGACGAGCCGCTCGGCGCGCTCGACCTCAAGCTGCGCCGCCAGATGCAGCTGGAGCTCAAGCGGATCCAGACCGAGGTCGGCATCACCTTCGTGCACGTCACGCACGACCAGGAGGAGGCCATGACCATGGCCGACACGGTCGCCGTGATGAACGCGGGCCGCGTCGAGCAGCTCGGCTCGCCGACCGACCTGTACGAGAACCCGAACACCACCTTCGTCGCCAACTTCCTCGGCACCTCCAACCTCATCGAGGCCGAGGTCGACGCCACGAGCGGCGGCGAGATCGTCCTGAAGGCGGGCGGCGGCAAGCTGGTGCTGCCCGAGGCGCGGTACGCCGGACCGGCCACGACCGGCGGCAAGGTGCTGGTCGGTGTCCGGCCGGAGAAGATCTCCCTCACCCACGCCGACCAGGCCGGGGAGATCCCGGAAGGCCGCAACCGGATCACCGGAAGGATCGCCGACTCCTCCTTCATCGGCGTCTCCACGCAGTACGTCATCGACAGCCCCGTCTGCCCCGAGTTCGAGGTCTACGCCCAGAACATCGACCGCGACGACCGGCTCGTGGCCGGCGCCGAGGTCGTCCTGCACTGGAACCCGGCGCACACCTTCGGACTCGACGCCGACCAGGACATCGACGCCGGCATCCAGGAAGAGGCGACGGTCTGATGGCGACGCTCACCGAGGCGCCCCCGCCGCTGTCCCCGACGGCGCCCGAGAAGAAGCCCCCGCGCAGAAGGGGCCGCTTCACGCCGTACTGGCTGCTGCTGCCCGGCATCCTGTGGCTGCTGGTCTTCTTCGCGCTCCCGATGATCTACCAGGCCTCCACGTCCGTACAGACGGGCTCCCTGGAGACGGGCTACAAGGTCACCTGGCACTTCGCGACCTACTGGGACGCGCTGTCCGCGTACTGGCCGCAGTTCCTGCGCTCGATCCTCTACGCCGGTGCCGCGACGATCCTCTGCCTGGTGCTCGGCTACCCGCTCGCGTACCTCATCGCCTTCCGCGCGGGGCGCTGGCGGAACCTGATCATGGTCCTGGTGATCGCGCCGTTCTTCACCAGCTTCCTGATCCGCACCCTTGCCTGGAAGACGATCCTCTCGGACAGCGGCCCGGTGGTGAGTGCCCTCAACACGTTGCATGTCCTGGACGTCACCAGCTGGCTCGGCTGGACCACCGGCGACCGTGTCCTGGCCACACCGCTCGCGGTGGTGTGCGGTCTGACGTACAACTTCCTGCCGTTCATGATCCTTCCGCTGTACACCTCGCTGGAGCGCATCGACGGGCGGCTGCACGAGGCGGCGGGCGACCTGTACGCCAAGCCGGTGACCACCTTCCGCAAGGTCACCTTCCCGCTGTCGATGCCGGGCGTGGTCTCCGGGACGCTGCTGACCTTCATCCCGGCGGCCGGCGACTACGTGAACGCCGATCTGCTCGGTTCCACGGACACGCGCATGGTCGGAAACGTCATCCAGACGCAGTTCCTGCGGATTCTGGACTATCCGACGGCCGCGGCCCTTTCCTTCATCCTGATGGCCGCGATTCTCTTCATGGTCACGCTCTACATCCGCAAGTCCGGGACGGAGGAGCTGGTTTAAATGGCCTTCGTCAACTGGCTCAAGAGTAAATTCGTCGTCGTCGCTGGACTTCTGACACTCGGATATCTCCTGCTGCCGAACGTCGTCGTCACGGTGTTCTCCTTCAACAAACCGAAGGGGCGCTTCAACTACGAGTGGCAGCAGTTCTCCACGGACGCCTGGAAGGACCCCTGCGGAGTCGCCGACATGTGCGGCTCGCTGTCCATCAGCCTCCAGATCGCGTTCTGGGCGACGGCCGGCGCGACCGTCCTCGGCACGATGATCGCCTTCGCCCTGGTCCGCTACCGCTTCCGTGCCCGCGGAGCCGTGAACTCGCTGATCTTCCTGCCGATGGCGATGCCGGAGGTCGTCATGGCGGCCTCGCTGCTCACCCTGTTCCTCAACATGGGCGCACAGCTTGGCTTCTGGACGATTCTCATCGCCCACATCATGTTCTGCCTGAGTTTCGTCGTGACGGCGGTCAAGGCGCGCGTGATGTCGATGGACCCGCGACTGGAGCAGGCCGCGCAGGATTTGTACGCCGGCCCCTTCCAGACGTTCGTCCGGGTCACCCTGCCGATCGCCGCCCCCGGAATCGCCGCGGGCGCGCTGCTCGCCTTCGCGCTCTCCTTCGACGATTTCATCATCACCAACTTCAACGCGGGCTCGACCGTCACCTTCCCCATGTTCGTCTGGGGTTCGGCACAGCGCGGAACGCCCGTGCAGATCAATGTCATCGGCACGACGATGTTCCTCGTCGCCGTGCTTCTGGTGCTGACCTCCATGGTCATCAGCAACCGCCGCAACAAGCAAAAGGCATAGGCCTTTTCACAGAACCCTCCGTAGGGAGTTGACATCATGGCCCCGAGCGCCATGAGCCATTGGACAAAGGCACTCTCCGAAGCCCAGCCGGTCCCGTACTGGCTGGACGACCCGGGCAGGCCCCACCCCGAGCCCGCCCTCACCGGCGTCGAGACCTGCGACCTGCTGGTCGTCGGCGGCGGCTACAGCGGGCTGTGGACCGCGCTCAACGCGAAAGAGCGTGATCCCGAGCGGGATGTCGTCCTGCTGGAAGGCCGCGAGGTGGGCTGGGCCGCCTCCGGTCGCAACGGCGGCTTCTGCGCCGCCTCCCTCACCCACGGTCTGCCCAACGGCCTGACCCGCTGGCCCGACGAGATCCACAGGCTCGAGGAACTGGGCGCCCGCAACCTCGACGAGATCGAGAAGGCGGTCGCCCGGCACGACCTCGACTGCGACTTCGAGCGCACCGGCGAGATCGACGTGGCGACCGAGACGTACCAGGCCCGGGAACTGCGTCACTGGTACGAGGAGCTCCAGGAGAAGGGCCTCGCCGACGGCGTCGAGTTCCTGGACGCCGACGCGGTGCGCGAACAGGTCGCCTCGCCCACCTTCGAGGCAGGGTTGTGGGACCGCAGGGGCGTGGCCATGCTCAACCCGGCCAAGCTCGTCTGGGGCCTGAAGCGGGCGTGTCTGAGACTCGGTGTCCGGGTCTACGAGAACACCCCCGCCCTGGACCTGAGGTCGTACGGCGCCGGCATGGCCGTACGCACCCCGTACGGTTCGGTCCGGTCCCGCAAGGTCGCGCTCGGCACGAACATCTTCCCGAACCTGGTCAAGCGGGTGCGGGCGTACACGGTGCCGGTGTACGACTACGCGCTGATGACCGAGCCACTGAGCGCGCAACAGCTCGCGTCGATCGGCTGGAAGAACCGTCAGGGGCTCGGTGACTCGGCGAACCAGTTCCACTACTTCCGGCTCTCCGCCGACAACCGCATCCTGTGGGGCGGCTACGACGCGGTCTATCAGTACGGCGGTCGCGTCCGCGCCGAATACGACGACCGGCCGGAGACCTACGCCAAGCTCGCCGGGCACTTCTTCACCTGCTTCCCGCAGTTGGAGGGCGTTCGCTTCACCCACGCGTGGGGCGGGGCGATCGACACCTGCTCGCGGTTCTCCGCGTTCTACGGCACCGCCCATCACGGCAAGGTGGCGTACGCGGCCGGCTACACGGGCCTCGGCGTCGGGGCGACCCGGTTCGGGGCGGACGTGATGCTGGACCTGCTGGCCGGGGAGAGCACCGAGCGGACCTCGCTGGAGATGGTCCGCAAGAAGCCGCTGCCCTTCCCGCCGGAACCCTTCGCCTGGACCGGTATCGCCCTCACCAAGTGGTCCCTGGCCCGTGCCGACTCGCACGGCGGGCGGCGCAACCTGTGGCTGCGGACCATGGACAAGCTCGGTCTGGGATTCGACAGCTGAACGATCGTATGTGGTCTGATTCACTCCAAAGAGTGGTCAGAACCCGCGTAATGCTCGCCGAGGACCTTCCTCTCCCTCGTGACGCGACCAGCGTCGACGAGAGAAAGGGAGGTCTTCTCATGAGTGGGGCGAAGGCGGCGGTCGAGTGGCTGGCATCCGTCGCACCGGATCCCGAGGCCTGCCGCTGGGAGTGGGAGCGCAATCCCCTCGGGGTGGCGCTGCTTCCGGCGGGCAAGGCCTGGGACGTACTGATCCTGCCGGGCGAGCTCGGCTATCCGACGCTCGATGTCCTCACCCGCATCCTCGACCAGCTCGGCCCGGTACTCGTCGACTTCGGCGACGCGCGGATGGGCTTCTTCGTGCCGCCGGGCACCGCGGCCCGCTGGCTCGGCACCGGTATCCGTACGGCCGGCCCCGGCACCTGGATCGTCGTGCCCTACCCGGGCCGGGTGGCCGGGGGAGGGGTGCGCTGGCTGGTCCCGCCGGACGGTTCCGGCGTTCTCATCGACCCGGCGCTGCTCGAACTGGCGATGCACGAGGCGGCGGCGAGCCTGGCGACGGAGGACGACGGCTGACCCGACGGTCCGCCACGCTCTCGTCGGCCGCCGTGCGGCCGACGCGGACCGGGCGGGCAGTCCTGTGCGCAGTGGGAGTGCGGCGCTGCGGGCGTCCCCCGCCGGTAGCGACAACGCCCAGTGTGCCCAGGAGTCCGGCGGCCGGGTCGAGCGGCTCAGCGGCGGCTGTGCCGCGCCAGGAAGAGCCAGAGCCCGAGCAGCAGGATCGTGCAGAGGCACCAGCTGCCCACCACGTCCAGGGGCCAGTGCCAGCCGCGGCGGACCAGGCCGAAGGAGACGCCGAGGACGAGGAGGCCGTAGCCGATGACGAGCGTGCGGCGGGTCCGGGCGGACCGGAGCCAGGGCAGGACGAGGAGAAGGGCGGCGCCGTAGGCGACGGCGGCCGTGGCGGTGTGGCCGGAGGGGTAGTAGCCGGTCCCGAGTGAGACGGGCGGGCCCGGGCGGTCGGTGAGTTCCTTGAGAGGGACGACCAGAGCCGGGACCAGGGCCATCAGGACGGCCGCCGCGGCGGACGGCAGCCACCATCGGTCTGTACCGGTGCGGCGGGCCTGCCAGGCCGCGTAGAGGAGGGCCACGACGAGGACCGGGACCGCGACCTCGACATTGCCCAGGTCGGCGAGGGCCTCCGAGACGCGGTCCGGGTGGACCAGTGCGCGGCTGACCCGCTCGTCCCCACGCAGCAGCGGCCCGTCCTCGACGACCTGCCAGGTGATCAGGGCGAAGAGGAGGGCCGGGATTCCGAGAAGGAGGGTGAGGAAGGCCGGCCGCCCCGGAACAGGGGGGGTGGTTCCGGGGCGGCCGATCAGATCGGTTCGTCGGCCGCCCCGGGGGGTTTGGGGCGGGCGACTGTCCGATCGGTGAGGAGATCCGGAGCCGGAAGCTCCAGTTGTGTGCGCGAGGGCACGACCAGGTCGAAGCTGGGGAGGCCTCGGCCTGATGCCGCCCACAGTCCCCTGTGGGCGGGGTGTATCTCTCATCTGGGTAGAACCTACGGCAGGGTGGCGGCGCATGACAGGCAGAATCCCATCCTCACAACCACCTCGCACACCTTCTTCACACCCTCTGCCGCTGGCCACCGCAGCCCCGGAATCCCAAGGGACGTCAGGGCTGTGACGACTGAGGTCGGAAGGTGTGGGTCCGCTTCCGACCTGCCGCGTTGCCCCTGTGACGTCAGATGCGGGTGAAGGCCTGCTCGATGATGTCGAGGCCCTCGTTCAGGAGGTCCTCGCCGATGACGAGCGGGGGCAGGAAGCGCAGGACGTTGCCGTAGGTGCCACAGGTCAGGACCAGCAGGCCCTCCTGGTGGCAGGCCTTGGCGAGCGCGGCGGTCGCCTCCGGGTTCGGCTCCTTGGTCGTACGGTCCTTGACGAGTTCGATGGCGATCATGGCGCCGCGGCCCCGGACATCGCCGATGATGTCGAACTTCTCCGCCATCGCGGTGAGGCGGGCCTTCATCGTGGCCTCGATCGCCTTCGCCCTCGCGTTGAGGTCCAGCTCCTTCATGGTCTCGATCGAGCCGAGCGCGCCGGCGCAGGCGACCGGGTTGCCGCCGTACGTGCCGCCGAGGCCGCCGGCGTGGGCGGCGTCCATGATCTCGGCGCGGCCGGTGACGGCGGCGAGCGGGAGGCCGCCGGCGATGCCCTTGGCGGTGGTGATCAGGTCCGGGACGATGCCCTCGTCCTCGCAGGCGAACCACTGGCCGGTGCGGCAGAAGCCGGACTGGATCTCGTCGGCGACGAAGACGATGCCGTTGTCCTTGGCGAATTGGCTGATCGCGGGCAGGAAACCCTTCGCCGGCTCGATGAACCCGCCCTCGCCGAGCACCGGCTCGATGATGATCGCGGCGACGTTCTCCGGACCGACCTGCTTGGTGATCTGGTCGATGGCCTGCGCGGCGGCCTCGGGGCCGGCGTTCTCGGGGCCGGTGGGCCAGCGGTAGCCGTACGCGACGGGGACGCGGTAGACCTCGGGGGCGAAGGGGCCGAAGCCGTGCTTGTACGGCATGTTCTTCGCGGTCAGCGCCATGGTGAGGTTGGTGCGGCCGTGGTAACCGTGGTCGAAGACGACGACGGCCTGCCGCTTGGTGTACGACCGCGCGATCTTGACTGCGTTCTCCACGGCCTCGGCGCCGCTGTTGAACAGGGCCGACTTCTTGGCGTGCTCGCCCGGGGTGAGCTCGGCGAGGGCCTCGGCGACCGCCACGTAGCCCTCGTACGGGGTGACCATGAAACAGGTGTGGGTGAAGTCGGCGAGCTGCTGCGTCGCCCGGCGTACGACGGCCTCGGCGGAGGCGCCGACGGACGTCACGGCGATGCCCGAACCGAAGTCGATCAGCCGGTTCCCGTCGACGTCCTCGATGATCCCGCCGCCCGCGCGCGCCGTGAAGACGGGCAGTACGGACCCCACGCCCTGCGCGACCGCGGCGACCCGGCGGGCCTGCAGCTCCTGCGACTTGGGTCCGGGGATGGCGGTGACGACGCGGCGCTCCTGCGGAAGTGCGGTCATGAGGGGCTCCTGGGGTGTTGCGGGCGGAGATTTCGCGGACTCTGTCCAGTCTTTTCTCGCAGGCTAGGACGGGGGAGGGAGGGTGGGCATGCTCCATGTGGGCGCTCTCGCCGACGCGGGTTGTCCGTCTTGGACATAGAGGAGTGGGCGGCAGTAGTGGCCGGTCACGGTCGCCCCGGCCGCGTAAGCGGTGAACTCCCCTGGCGGGGGCGTTAGATTGACCGCTGATGGCGGACGGATCGGCTGGTCAAGGGGCGAGAGCGATGGACAGCGACGGGACGCGGGACACCCGGGGTACGCATGCGAACCCTGTGCCACGTCCGGCGGGACCACCGGCGGTGCCGCCACGGCCGACGCGAGCGCCGGGGGCGTCGCCGATGCCCGACGGGTCGGCCTTTCTGACCTGGCTGCGGACGCCGCGGCCCGAGACGCCGCCCGGGGTGTGGCGGTTCGGGCACCGGCCCCGGCCGGAGGCGGAACCGGAACTCATCCCCGGCCGCCAGCTGATCAGCGGCGCGCTGATCGCGTTCCTCGTCGGCTGGCTCGTCTGGTCGCTGCTCCAGAACGGCTATGCCGGCGACTGGTGGCTCCTGCCCTTCAAGCTGCTCGTCCCCGATGCCTGGCGTGGCGGGGGCAGCGACGTCGGCAATTACCTCCTGTACGAGGGGTACGAGCTGCTCGTCGCCCTGGCCATCATGCTCGTCGTCGGCCGCCTCGGCCGCTGGGGTGAGGTGTGGCGTCGCTTCGTCCTGCCGCACCTGCGCCGGAAGCCGCCGCAGCAGCAGCCCGTCCCGGTTCCGCCCGAGGACCCCGTCGAATGGCCCCAGCTCCGAGCCGCCGGTGCCCCCGACGCCGCCGAGCGGCTTGCCGCCGAGGCCAGGGCCGGGTTGATGCGGGATGTGGACCATGCTCGGATCGCACGGGCCTGGCAGGGTGTGCGCAGTGGCCGGTTCAGCCTCGCCACGTTCACCGGTGCTGTGCTCCAGGAGGGCGCCGCCGCCTGTCTGCACCCCTCCGGGGAGCGGGACCTGCCCGCACGGCTCGCTCGGCATGATCTCCTCACGGGCCAGGTGCGGCTCGGGACCACCGCCGACGACGCCCGCAACCCGTACGCCTATCGGGGGGCCGGGCTGGGGCTCGGGCCCGAGCTGCTCGGGACCTCGCTGCTCGCCGTCGGGCCCGCCGGGTCCGGGAAGACCGGGACCGTCATCAGGCCGATCGCCGAGTCGTTGTGTCTGCACGCCCTCGCCGGGCGGGCCGCCGTCGTGGTGGTCGGTGCCGCGGGCGCGGGGCTCGGACCGGCCGACGCCTACGACGTCGTCGTACAGATCGGGAATCCGGAATCGGTGTACGACCTCGACCTGTACGGGGGGACGACCGATCCGGACGAAGCCGCGGCCGTGCTCGCCGAGGCGCTGGTCGGGGACCTCGCCGAGCCTCATCAGGGGGGTGACACCCGGCGGTCCACCACCGTGCTCGCCCAGCTTCTCGGGCCGTTCTGGGCGGTCCACGGCCGTTTCCCCTCCGTACCGGAGCTGCGGCAGCTGCTCGACGGCGCGCCCGGGCCGATGGCCGCGCTGCGGAAGGGCCTGGAGGACTCCGGGCAGGCGTCGCTGCTGCGTGAACTCGACGCGCGGGAGCGGCAGATGGGGAATCCGGGGGATGTGGGCGGCATTCTCGCGGACCGGGTCGCGCTGCTCGACCGGCCCGCCTTCGCCTCGTTCTTCCAGAGCGCGGGCTCCGATGCCGCCGGGCAGTCGAGGCCGTTCTCGCTGAAGGCTCTCGACCACCCCGTCCGGGTCCGGATCGACCTGCCCCAGCGCGGGCACGCCGACGCCTCCCGGATTCTGGCGCGGCTGGTGCTCGCGCAGTTCACGGCGAGCGTCGCGGTGCGCGAGGACCGGTCGCTGTTCGCCTGCCTGGTCGTCGACGACGCCACGGGGGTCGTGACGCCCGAAGCGGTACGGGGCGTGCAGCGGCTGCGGTCCGGCAACGCGGGAGTGGTGCTGACGCTGCGGACGCTGGACGACGTGCCGCGGCCGCTGCGCGGGCCCCTGCTCGGGGCCATCGGGTGCCGGATGGCGCTGTCCGGGCTCACCCCGTGGGACGGGCAGGACTTCGCCGAGGTGTGGGGCAAGGAGTGGATCGAGGCGCGGGACGTCACCGACCGGCAGATCATCGCCGAGACCCCGGCCGGCAAGGTGCTGCACGCGGTGCGTCAGGTCATCACCGGCAAGGCGCCGACCGCGCGGGCGGTGACCGTACGGCAGGTCGAGCGGGAGCGGTGGTCCGCGTCCGAGCTGGCGCACGGGGTGCCGCCCGGGCACGCGGTGCTGTCGCTGACCACGGTGACGGGTGAGCACGCGCCGCCGCTGCTGGTGGATCTGCGGGGATGATGATGTGACCTGAGGACCGTACGGTGAGGCAGAATCGTCACAGGCCGTTCATACGCGGCGGCCAAAAGATCGCAGCGATCACTGCTTCCTGACGCTCTGAAGGCCCCATGCCACCCACCCTCGCTTCGCTCGTCCACCATTCCGCGCTCAAGCTGACCGTGCGCGCGGGCGAGGACCGGCTGGACGTCCCCGTCCGCTGGGCGCACGTCAGCGAGCTCGCCGATCCCGTCCCCTACATGGAGGGCGGGGAACTGCTGCTGATCACCGCGCTCAAGCTGGACGCGGAGGATCCGGAGGCGATGCGCCGGTATGTGAAGCGGCTGGCCGGGGCCGGGGTGGTGGGACTCGGGTTCGCCGTCGGGGTCAACTACGACGAGATCCCCGAGGCCCTCGTCGACGCCGCCCGCGACGAAGGGCTCCCGCTGCTCGAAGTGCCGCGCCGCACCCCCTTCCTCGCCATCAGCAAGGCCGTGTCCGCGGCGATCGCGGCCGATCAGTACCGGTCCGTCACCGCGGGCTTCGCCGCCCAGCGCGAACTGACCAGGCAGGCCCTGAGCGACGGCCCGGAAGGTCTGCTCTCCGCCCTCGCCGCCCAGGTGGACGGCTGGGCGGCGCTCTACGACGCCTCGGGCGCCGTCGTGGCCGCCGCGCCGGAGTGGGCCGGCCGCCGGGCCGCGCGCATCACCGCCGACGTGGAACGGCTGCGAGAGCGGCCCGCGCCCGCGTCCTCCGTGGTCGGCGGGTCCGGCACCGCGGACAACGACGACCGTGTGGAGCTGCACTCGCTGGGCACCGGGCGGCGCCCCCGGGCCGCTCTGGCGGTGGGGACGGCCGCGGCGCTCGGTACGGCGGAGCGGTACGCGGTGCACTCGGCGATCGCGCTGCTGACCCTCACGACCGAGCGGTCCCGTTCCCTGCAAGCGGCCGAACAGCGGATCGGGGTGGCGGTTCTGCGGATGCTGCTCGCGGGGGAGCCGGAGCACGCGCGCACGGTCGCGGGCGACGTGTACGGCGGGCTCCTGGACGCGCCCTTCCGGCTGATCGTGGCGGAGACGGTCGCCGTGTCGTCCGTGCGGATCGCCGCCGACACCCCCGCCCGGATCCCGTCCGCCGCCGCGCTCGCCGCGGCCGCCGACGCGAACGGTGATCCGCTGGGGGCGCTCACCGAGATGGTGGAGTCGGCGGCGGCCCGTGCCGGGGAGACCGTGCTCGTGGTGCCCGAGGGGGAGCGGCTGGTGGTGCTGGCCGCGGACGGCGGCGCCGCCGTCACCGCGTGCGGGGAGTACGCGGTGGCGCTGGAGGCGGCGCGGACGTGCGAGCAGGCAGGCGCCGAGGAGGGGGAGGAACTGGTGGTCGGAGTCTCGGCCCCCACCGGGCCGATCGCCGCCGCGGCCGCCTACAAGCAGGCCGAACAGGCCCTCTCGGTCGCCCGGCGACGGGGCCGGGTGTACGTCGAGCACGAACAACTGGCCGCCGGATCGGTGCTGCCGCTGCTCGCCGACGACGCGGTGCGGGCCTTCGCGGACGGGCTGCTGCGGCCGCTGTACGAGCACGACGCGACCGGCCGGGGCGACCTGGTCGCCTCGCTGCGGGCCTGGCTCTCGCGGCACGGCCAGTGGGACGCGGCCGCCGCCGACCTGGGCGTCCACCGGCACACCCTGCGGTACCGGATGCGCAGGGTCGAGGAGATCCTGGGCCGCTCCCTGGACGATCCGGACGTACGCATGGAGCTGTGGCTGGCGCTGAAGACGGCGGCGGCGGAGTAGCGGCGGTTGGCCGGGCTGGAGTGCTGATCCGTCCCACTGCTACACCCCGGACAACTTCCCTCGCGTCCTCGCGGCCCTACCGTGGGGGCATGACTTCCACCACCGCCTTCTGGCTCGCCGGCCGCCAGGTCACCGGCGAGGACACCTTCGATGTCACCTCTCCGTGGGACGGCCGGCTGGTCGGCACGGTGAGTGCGCCGAGCGACGCGCAGATCGAGGAGGCCGTGGCCGCCGCGTACGCCGTCCGCGAGGACTTCGCGGCCACTCCCGCCCACGTCCGCGCCGCCGCCCTCGACCACGTCAGCCGCAGGCTCGTCGAGCGCACCGAGGAGATCGCCCGGCTGATCTCCGCCGAGAACGGCAAGCCGGTCAAGTGGGCCCGGGGCGAGGTCGGCCGTGCCGTCTCCGTGTTCCGGTTCGCCGCGGAAGAGGCCCGGCGGTTCAACGGCGGTGAGGCCCAGCGCCTCGACACCGACCTCGGCGGCCAGGGCCGTCTCGCGCTGACCCGGCGCTTCCCGAAGGGGGTCGTGCTCGGGATCGCGCCCTTCAACTTCCCGCTCAACCTCTGCGCCCACAAGATCGCCCCGGCGATCGCGGCCGGCGCGCCGATCATCCTGAAGCCCGCCCCGGCCACCCCGCTCTCCGGGCTGATCATCGGCGACCTCCTCGCCGAGACCGAGCTGCCCGCCGGCGCGTGGAGCATCCTGCCCGTCCCGAACGACCGGATGCCCGCCCTGGTCCAGGACGAGCGCCTGCCCGTGATCTCCTTCACCGGCTCCGAGAAGGTCGGCTACGCGATCATGGACTCGGTGCCGCGCAAGCACTGCACCCTGGAGCTCGGCGGCAACGGCGCGGCGGTGGTCCTCGGCGACTACGCGAGCGACGAGGACCTCGACTGGGCCGCGACCCGTATCGCGACCTTCTCCAACTACCAGGGCGGTCAGTCCTGCATCTCCGTGCAGCGCGTGATCGCCGACGCGTCGGTGTACGACCGGCTGCTCCCGAGGATCGTCGCCGCCGTCGAGGCCCAGGTCACCGGCGACCCGGGCGACGACAAGACCGACGTCGGCCCGCTGGTCAGCGAGGACGCGGCGGTGCGCGTCGAGGCGTGGGTGAAGGAAGCCGTCGAGGCGGGCGCCACCCTGCTCACCGGCGGCGACCGTGACGGCGCCTCCTACGCGCCGACCGTCCTCGCCGACGTCCCGGCCGACACGACGATCTCCTGCGAGGAGGTCTTCGGCCCCGTCCTCACCGTGCAGAAGGTGAACGGCGAGACGGAGGCCTTCGCCGCGGTCAACGCCTCCAAGTACGGCCTCCAGGCAGGCGTGTTCACCCACGACCTGCAGGCCGCCTTCCGCGCCCACCGCGCGCTGGAGGTCGGCGGCGTGGTCGTCGGCGACGTGCCCTCCTACCGCGCCGACCAGATGCCGTACGGGGGCGTGAAGCAGTCCGGGGTGGGCCGCGAGGGCGTGAAGTTCGCGATGGACGACTACACGTACGAGCGGGTGCTGGTGCTGACCGGGCTCGCGCTCTAGCTAATGGGAACCATTTTCATATAAGTTTCTCGAAGAGGCCCGGCACCGATGCCTTCCGGTGCCGGGCCCCCTCATGTCGTCAGCCGCTCCGGCCCCTCAACCGGAGAAGCCGACATGCGCGAGCCGCAACGGGCCGCGCAGCCTGAGATGCACGTCGTGCACGCCCTCGGCGACGATCCCGGCGCCGAGAGTGGTGTAGTCGTACGGTCCGGACTCGGACTCCGCCACCTCCCAGGTGGCGAGCACCGCGCCCCCGTCCAGGGACAGTTCGACCGAGCCCTCGCCGGAGACCAGGGCCGTCACCTCGGTGACTCCGTCGCCGAAGTCGCAGTCCCGGTAGACCAGTTCGCCGGTACGGCCCTCGGCGGCCGTCACCGCGTCACCCGCCGTCTTCGTCCGGTCGACGATCTCGACACCGCTCTGCTCGTCGAAGTCCGCGCCCGCAAGGCCCCGTCGGAGCACGGGACGCGGTGCGGCGGGCTCGCCGTCGAGCAGCACCGTCGTCCGCAGCCGGATGTCCTCGCTGGAGGCGCCGGCCAGCAGCTCGTACGGACCCGGCTCCAGACGCCACCGGCCCTGCGTCACGTCCCAGAACTCGAAGGCGCGCAGCGGGACTTCGAAGGACAGCTCCTCCTCGGCACCCGGGGCGAGCGTCACCCGCCGGTGGGCCACCAGCTCGCGGCGCGGGCGGGGGAGCGCCGGGTCGATCGCCCGGGTGTAGAGCTGGGCGACCTCGTCGGCGGTGACGTCACCGGTGTTCGTGATCGTGAACGAGACGTGCAGCGCCCCTTCCGCCGTACGGGACGTGAGGTCGCCGTACGAGAAGGACGTGTACGACAGCCCGTGGCCGAACGGGAACAGGGGCGTGCCCTCGAAGTACAGATAGGTCTGGCGGCTGCCGATGACGTCGTAGTCGAGGAGGCCGGGCAGGTCCGCGTCGCTCTCGTACCAGGTCTGCGGGAGGCGGCCCGCGGGGGAGACGTCACCGGCCAGGACACGGGCCAGGGCGGTGCCGGCCGCCTGGCCGCCGTGGGCCGTCCACAGCGCCGCGGCCAGCTGGGACGTGTCGACCGCGTACGGGTAGGCCGAGACCAGGGCCAGGACCGTGCGGGGGTTCGCCGCGCGGGCCGCCCGCAGCAGGCGCTCCTGGTGGGTGGGGAGCCGCAAGGAGGCGCGGTCCTCGGTCTCGCGGCCGTTGATGTGCGGGTCGTTGCCCGCGACGACCAGGACGACATCGGCCTCGGAAGTGACGCGGGTCACTGCGTCCTCGCCGCGTTCGACGATGATCAGCGTGAAGGTTTCCGGCTTCGCCTCGGGTGCCGGGTTCTCGTCGGCAACCTTCACTCCGTCCGCGGCGACAGTGACGTGGCGGCCCGTACCGATGTGCCGGAGGAGGTGACCGTTCGCGTGCGGTTCCAGGCGGAAGGTCTCCTGGACGACCCAGCCTCCGGGCTGGTCGGCGGAGGCGCGCAGGTAGCCGTCCTCGGCGACGGAGAGGTAGCGGCCGTCGGGGGCGCGGAGCGTGAGGACGCCCTCGCCCCAGTCGATCAGCGCGAACTCGGTACCGGTCGCGTCGGTCGTCAGCGGGGGCAGGTCCGTGCGGCCCGCGAGCAGCGCCGGGTCCAGGGCGCCCTCGGCGTCGCGCGCCTCGTCCTCGCCGCTCTCGGAGGCCAGGACGTGCAGAAACGTCCCGGCGGAGGTCTTGAGCCGGACCCGGTCCACGCCCTCCGCGAACTCCACGCGCTCGGCGCCGAACCGCTCGTACAGCCCCTCCAGCGGGGTGGAGCGGTGGATGAGCGTGCCGCTGTACCAGTCGCGCTTGCACTCGTCGGCGAGCAGGCCGACCACGGCGAGCCGGGTGCCGGGGGCGAGCGGCAGCACACCGTCGTTCCTGAGGAGCACGATCGCCTGCTCGGCGGCCTCCTGGGCGAGCGCGCGGTGCGCCGGGGTGTCGAAGTCCCGGACGTCGGCGTGCGGGTCGTGGTGCGGGTCGAACTCGCCGAGCCGGAAGCGGACCGAGAGCTGTCGGCGGACCGCGGTGTCGATCTCGGCCTCGGTCAACAGGCCCTGGTCGAGGGCACCTTGGATGCGCGCGATCATCTGCGTGCTGTCCGTGCCGTGGTCGGTGAAGCTGTCGACCCCGGCCCTGAGGGAGGCCGCGGTGGCCTCCTCGTGGGTGTCGAAGTAGTGCTCGTGATCAACCAGGTTGGAGGGCGCGCCGGCGTCCGAGCAGACCAGCAGCTCCTCCTGCGTCCAGGCCCGCAGATGCTCGCGCAGATACGGCGAGACGTGGTTGGGGCGGCCGTTGACCAGGTTGTACGCCGGCATCACGCCGGCCACCGCGCCCGCCTCGACCGCCTCACGGAAGGCCCGCAGGTCGTACTCGTGCAGCACGCGCGGACGCACCGAGCTCGACGAGGTGGCCCGGTCCGTCTCGTTGTTGTGGGCCAGCCAGTGCTTGAGCACCGGGGCCGTGCGCCAGTACGTGGGGTGGTCGCCGCGCAGTCCGTGGGTGTAGGCGGTGGCGATGGCCGAGGTGAGCTTCGGGTCCTCCGAGTAGCCCTCCTCGTTACGGCCCCACAGTGGATGGCGGAGCAGATTGACCGTCGGTGCCCAGATGTTGAGGCCGACCCTGTCGTCGCGGGCGCGCATCGCCCGGACCTCCTTGGACACCGCCTCGCCGATCCGCCGTACGAGATCGGTGTTCCAGGTCGCGCCGAGGCCCACCGCCTGCGGGAAGACCGTCGCGGGTCCCATCCACGCGACGCCGTGCAGCGCCTCCTGGCCGGTGCGGAACGCGGAGATGCCGAGCCGTTCGACGGCCGGGGCGAACTGGTGCAGGAAGCCGATCTTCTCGTCGAGGGTCAGCCGCGACAGCAGATCGTCGATGCGCTTCGCGAACGGCAGGTGTGGATCGCGAAATGGCGGTGTGTGCGGCGGGTGTGCGGTCACGTGGGGATCCCCTTGCGATGGATCGGTTCGATGCTTTCGAAGCGCTTCGATGCTCATTCGACACCGGGGTGGGTGTCAAGAGATCAACACCGTCACTTCAGGCGGTGCATAAGAAAAGGTCACCTCTCTTACCTCCGAGGAATCTTGGGAACGACCCTTGTGCACCCCTGGGTGTTCACTTAACCTCACAGCAACATCGAAGCGCTTCGACTACGGATTCCGCCACAACGGTCGAGGCATCGCTTCAGCTCAGCCAGTTCCACTCAAGACACCGCAGCCGACGGCTCCACCGCCGGGTGTCCTGGTGCGCCATGAAGGGTTGACGCAATGACGCCGAACGCCGCTTCCGCCTCCTCCGGGCCGAGCCGGAGAAGCTTCCTCGCCTCCACCGCGGTCGCCACCGCAGCGGTGGCGGGCGGGATGCCGCTGCTTGCCGCCTGTGGCGGCTCGGACAGCGGGGAGCGCGAAGGGACCACGTCGGGCAAGGCCGCGGACAAGATGCTCCCGGCTTTCGTCGCCAGCACGGTCGCGAACCCCGACCTCCCGTCGAAGAACGGCTCGGCCGCCGGCTACACCGGCAAGGTCGACCTCGCGGCCCTCGGGACCTCGGTCCCGGAGAAGCTCGGCACCGGCGCCCCCCTCAAGATCATGTCTCCCTTCTGGGGCTCCCCACCGAAGGCCGGCTGCGCCTACTACAAGGCGCTCGACGCCGCCGCGGGCACCAAGATCACCTGGCAGAACCAGGACGGCAACACCTACGGCGAGAAGCTCGGCGCGGTCCTCGCCTCCAGCTCCATACCGGACATGGTGGTCGTCCCGAGCTGGGAACTGGTCGGCAAGATCTCCAACGCCGTCACCGCGAAGTTCATGGACCTCAGCCCCTACCTCGCGGGCGACAAGGTCAAGAAGTACCCGAACCTGGCCGCGATCCCCTCCGACGCCTGGCGCATGGGCATCTTCGGCGGTGCGCTGCGCGGCATCCCGATGCCGGCCGCCACCGCGAACTGGATCGCGCCCCTGTACCGCAAGGACCTCTTCGACAAGAAGGGCTACACGGTACCCAAGTCGCCCGACGAGTTCCTGAGTTGGGCCAAGGAGGCCACCAGCGCCAAGGCCAAGGTGTGGGCCTGCAACGACATGACCTGGTCAGCGTGGAGCAACTTCGGCGTCCGCTCCTCCGGGACGCTTGGCTGGGACATGGGGTCCGACGGCAAGATGACGTACCGCATCGAGCAGCCCGAGTACCTCGAAGCACTGGAGTGGGTCCGCAAGCTGTTCGACGCGGGCGTGGTCCACCCCGACGACAAGGCGCGCACGGGCGACCAGGGCCAGCGGTTCACCGCCGGACAGGTTTTGGTCTGGAACACCAACATCGCCGACTGGTACGGGAAGACCGCCGAACAGGCCCAGTCCAACCCGGACTTCGAGATCGACGTGATCGACCTCTACGGCGCGGACGGCGGCAACCCCACGCTGTGGGCCTCCCAGCCCGCCACCATCTGGTCGCTGATCCGCAAGGGCGCCTCCAAGACGACGGTCGAGAACGCGCTGGCCGCCGCCGACTTCTCGGCCGCGCCCTACGGCACCAAGGAGCGGATGCTCGTCGACTACGGCGTCGAGGGCACCCACTACACCGTCAAGGACGGCGTCCCGGTCAAGAACGACCTCGGCAACTCCGAGGTCATCAACGCCTGGGTGATGCTGGCCGCACCGGCCGCCTACTTCGCGCACCCCGACTTCCCCGAGGTCGCCCGCAAGCAGGTCGAGTGGCAGCAGCGGATGGGCGCCTTCATGAAGAAGACGTCCACCTTCGGCATGAACATCGTCGAGCCGACCCGCTGGGCCAACCTCGGCAGCCAGTTCGAGCAGCTGGAGATCGACTACGTGCGCGGCAACCGCAAGCTGTCGGACGTCCAGGCGGCCATCTCCACCTGGAAGTCCTCCGGCGGCGACAAGCTGCGCGACTGGTACAAGCAGCTCCTCGACAAGAACGGCAGCGGCAACTGATGTCTCTCACGGCCGGGAGCAGGCCCGACGGGACTCGTCCTCCCGCGGCCGTCGAGGAACCGACGGTCGCTGTCGGAGCCGCGGTAACCGCTTCGGCGAAGGAACGGGCGCCGCGCAAGGCGAGCAAGGCCGGCAAGGTTCCCTTCAGGACCAGGCTGCGCCGCGACCGCACGCTCGTCCTGATGACGCTGCCCGTCATGGTCCTGCTCCTGCTCTTCAACTACGTTCCGCTGCTCGGCAACGTCGTCGCCTTCCAGGAGTACGACCCGTACGTCTCCAGCAACGGCGTCACCGCGATCTTCCACAGCCCCTGGGTCGGGGTGGAGCAGTTCTCGCGGATGATCGACGACCCGCTGTTCTGGAGCGCCGCCAAGAACACCATCGTGCTGTTCGTGCTCCAACTGGTGCTGTTCTTCCCGATCCCGATCGCCCTCGCGCTGCTCATCAACAGCGTGATCCGGCCCCGGGTGCGGGCCGTGGCGCAGGCGATCATGTACCTGCCGCACTTCTTCTCGTGGGTCCTCGTCGTCACCGTCTTCCAGCAGATCTTCGGCGGCGCGGGCATCATCGCCCAGACACTGGAGGACCACGGCTGGAGCGGCTTCGACCTGATGACCAATTCGGGCCTGTTCAAATACCTGGTCACCGCGCAGGCCGTCTGGAAGGACGCCGGCTGGGGGATCATCGTCTTCCTCGCCGCGCTGGCCGCCGTCAGCACCGACCTGTACGAGGCCGCCGCCATGGACGGCGCCGGACGCTGGCGCCGCATGTGGCACGTGACGCTGCCCGCGCTGCGCCCGGTGATCGCGCTGCTGCTGGTGCTCAGGGTCGGTGACGCGCTCAGCGTCGGCTTCGAGCAGTTCCTGCTCCAGCGGTACGCGGTCGGGGTCGGGGCCAGTGAGGTCCTCGACACGTACGTGTGGAACATGGGTATCCAGAACGGCGACTTCAGCTATGCGGCCGCGGTCGGCCTCGTCAAGGGAGCCATCGGACTTTGTCTCGTCCTGGCCGCGAACAAGTTCGCGCACCTGCTGGGCGAGCAGGGGGTGTACCAGAAGTGAGCCTCAACACGCAGCTCGTCCGCAGCCTCAAGGCCCCCGCCAGGCCCGTCTGGGAGGAGCCGCCCAGCAAGGCCGGACTCACCGCGAAGAGCGGTTTCCTTCTCCTGTGCTGTCTCGGCGTGCTCGGTCCGCTGTGGATCGTCATCGTCACCAGCCTCTCCCCGAAGCCGGTGATCGACCGGGTCGGTGGCCTCGTCGTGATCCCCCAGGGCATCACCTTCGTCAACTACACCGAACTGCTCAGCGGTGGCCAGGTCAGCCGGGCGATCATGGTGTCGATCGGGGTCACGCTCGTCGGCACGTTGTTCTCGATGGCGGTGTCGGTGCTGGCGGCGTACGGGCTGTCGCGGCCCGGGAGTCTGGGCCATCGGTTCTTCCTGGTGACCATGATGGCGACGATGTTCTTCGGAGCCGGCCTCATCCCCACGTATCTGCTGGTGCAGTCGCTGGGGCTCACGGACACCTATCTGTCCCTGATCCTGCCGAGCGCGGTCAGCGTCTTCAACATCCTGGTGCTGCGGGCCTTCTTCATGGGGATCTCGCCCGAACTCACCGAGTCCGCGCGGATCGACGGCGCCGGTGACATGCGGATCCTGCTGACCATCATCATGCCGCTGTCCCGGGCTGTGCTGGCCGTGATCTCGCTCTTCTACGCGGTGGGGTACTGGAGTGCCTGGTTCAACGCGTCGATCTATCTCAGTGATCAGTCGATGATGCCGCTGCAGAACGTGCTCATTCAGCTGGTGCAGAAGAACACGGCGAACCCTACGGGGTTGCAGCAGGCGGTTCGTACGGGCCAGTTGTCGGCGTTGGGGTTGCAGATGGCCGTGATGGTGCTGGCGTTGATTCCGGTCGCGGTGGCTTCTCCGTTCGTCCAGCGGCACTTCAAGAAGGGCATGCTCACGGGTGCGGTGAAGGGCTGACCTGCGCCTGATCCACGGGGGCTTCGATCGGTCGGCGGCTGCTGGTTCGTTGTGGCCTGTCGCGCCCACGCGGCGGAGCCGCACATCGATTCAGCCCCGCGCCCCTCGGTGGGCTCACTCCCCCTTAGTCCAGAGCGAGGTTTGTCATGCTTACGTCCGGACCTAGCCGTCGTGCTGTTCTTGCCGGAACGGCGGCCGCTGCCGCGATCACCATGGTTCCGTCCTTGCCGGCAGTCGCCGCGGCCGCCACCTCCTCCTACCGCTGGCGCCAAGTCGCCATCGGCGGCACCGGGTTCGTCACCGGAGTTCTCTTCCATCCCTCCGTGCGCGGGCTCGCCTACGCCCGTACCGACATCGGCGGCGCCTACCGATGGGACGACCGGAGCGCGCGCTGGACCCCGCTCAACGACGACCTCGGCTGGGACGACTGGAACCTCCTCGGTGTCGAGGCCATGGCCGTCGACCCCGCCCACCCCGACCGGGTCTACCTCGCGCTCGGCACCTACGCCCAGCCCTGGGCCGGCAACGGGGCCGTGCTGCGGTCCGAGAACCGCGGTGCCACCTGGGCCCGGACCGACCTCGCCGTGAAGCTCGGCGGGAACGAGGACGGCCGCGGAACGGGGGAACGGCTGCTCGTCGACCCGCGGGACAGCGACACCCTCTGGCTCGGGACCCGGCACGACGGGCTGCTCAAGTCCACTGACCGGGGCGCCACTTGGGCTGCGGCGAGCACCTTCCCGGGAGCTCCCAGCACCGGCGGTCAGGGCGTCACCCTCCTCGTCGCCGCCGGTCGCACCCTGTACGCCGGCTGGGGCGACTCCGACGGCACCGCCCCCAACCTGTACCGCACCTCCGACGGCACCACCTGGGAAGCCGTCCCCTCGCAGCCCTCCGGTACTTCCGCCAAGGTGCCGATCCGAGCCGCCTACGACTGCCACACCCGCGAGCTGTACATCACCTACGCCAACGCCCCCGGGCCCAACGGGCAGTCCGACGGCAGTGTGCACAAGCTGGCCACGACGAGCGGCAAGTGGACCGACGTCACCCCGGTGAAGCCCGGCGGCACCACCGCCGACGGCTCCTCGGACACCTTCGCCTACGGTGGCGTCGCCGTGGACGCCCGCCGCCCCGGCACGGTCGTCGTCTCCACCAACAACCGCTGGGCGGCCGTCGACACCCTGTACCGCACGACGAACGGCGGCCGTACCTGGACGTCCCTGAAGGACTCGGCGGTCCTCGACGTCTCCGAGACCCCGTTCCTCACCTTCGGCGCCGACGAGCCCAAGTTCGGCTGGTGGATCCAGGCCGTCGCTCTCGACCCGTACGACTCGAAGCACCTCGTCTACGGCACCGGCGCGACCCTCTACGGCACCCGGGACCTGAAGCACTGGGCCCCGCAGATCCGCGGCCTGGAGGAGACCTCCGTACGTCAGCTGATCTCGCCCCCGTCCGGTGAGGCGCACCTGCTGAGCGGGCTCGGGGACGTCGGGGTCATGTACCACGAGCGGCTGACCGCCTCGCCTTCGCGCGGTATGGCCTCGAATCCGGTGTTCGGGTCGGCGACGGGCCTCGCGCAGGCTGCGGCCAAGCCCGCGTACGTCGTCCGCACGGGCTTCGGCGACCACGGCAACGGCGCCTTCTCGAACGACGGCGGCAAGTCCTGGGCACCCTTCGCGGCCCAGCCCGCCCTCGCCAAGGACGCACCCGGCCCGATCGCCACCAACACCGACGGCAGCGTGCTGCTGTGGACCTTCGTGCACTGGGACGGCACCAAGTACCCCGCCCAGCGCTCCACCGACAACGGGGCGACCTGGTCCGAGGTCGCCACCTACCCCAAGGGCGCCACCCCGCTCGCCGACCCGGCCGACCCGGCACGCTTCTACGCGTACGACACCGACACCGGCACCCTGTTCGCCAGTACGGACGGCGGCCTCACCTTCACCGGGCGCGCGAGCGGACTGCCCTCCGGGGACAGCCAGTTCCAGCTGACCGCGGCCCCGGGGCGCTCCGGTGACCTGTGGCTGAGCACCAAGACGAACGGCCTGTACCGGTCCACCGACGGCGGAGCGACCTTCACCAAGCTCACCAGCTGCTGGGCCTCGCACACCCTCGCCTTCGGCAAGGCAGCCCGCGGCGCCGCCCACCCGGCGATCTACATGGTCGGCTCCACGGAGGCGATCACCGCCGTGTACCGCTCGGACGACGGCGCGAAGACCTGGGTGCGCGTCAACGACGACCAGCACCAGTGGGGCTGGATCGGCGCGACCATCGCCGCCGACCCGCGGGTGTACGGCCGCGTGTACATCGCCACCAACGGCCGGGGCATCCAGTACGGGGAGCCCGTCTGATGGCCGCCGGAAAGACACCGTCGCTGGGCGACGCCACCCGCGGCCGCATCCTCTTCGGCGGCGACTACAACCCCGAGCAGTGGCCCGAGGAGACCTGGCGCGAGGACGTCCGGCTGATGAAGGCCGCCGGCGTCAACTCTGTCACCCTCGGTGTCTTCTCCTGGGCGAAGCTCGAACCCCGGCAGGGGGAGCGGGACTTCGGCTGGCTGGACCGGCTGATGGACCTCATGCACGAGAACGGCATCGGGGTCGTCCTCGCCACCCCCACCTCCTCGCCGCCGCCGTGGATGGGCCACCTGCACCCCGACACCCTGCCCGTCACCGAGGACGGCCGCACCGAGTACTGGGGCGGGCGCCAGCACTTCTCCCACTCCAGCGCCACCTACCGCCGGTACGCCGCCGCCATCACCGAGGACCTCGCCGCCCGCTACGGCGGCCACCCGGCCCTCACTCTGTGGCACATCAACAACGAGTACTGCACCTACGACTGGAGCGACGAGGCCGCCGCCCGGTTCAGGGGCTGGCTCCAGCAGAGATACGGCACCCTCGACGCCCTCAACTCCGCCTGGGGCACCGCCTTCTGGAGCCAGGGCTACGGCGACTGGGCCGAGATTCACACCCCACGCAACGCCCACTACATGAAGAACCCCACTCAGGTGCTGGACTTCAAACGGTTCACCTCCGACATGCTCCTGGAGTGCTACACCGCCGAGCGCGACATCGTCCGCCGGGTCACCCCGCACACCCCGGTGACCAGCAACTTCATGCCGCTGTGGGTCGGCCAGGACGCCTGGCGCTGGGCCGAGGAGGAGGACGTCGTCTCCGTCGACCTCTATCCCGACCCGCGTGATCCCCTGGGAGCCCAACAAGGCGCCCTGGTCCAGGACATGACCCGTTCCCAGGCACGCGGCCCCTGGATGCTGATGGAACAGGCCGCGGGTCCGGTCAACTGGCGGGGCGTGAACCACCCCAAACCCCGTGGCCTGAACCGCCTCTGGTCCCTCCAGGCCGTCGCCCGAGGCGCCGACGCCGTCTGCTACTTCCAGTGGCGCCAGTCCCGTCAGGGCGCCGAGAAGTTCCACTCCGGGATGGTCAGCCACGCGGGGGAGGAGGGCCGTACCTACCAGGAGGTCAAGCAGCTCGGCGCCGAACTGGCCGCGATATCCGCTCAGGTGACGGGCAGCCACACCGCCAACGACATCGCCGTCCTGCACGACTGGCACGCCTGGTGGGCCGGCGCCCAGGACGGCCGGCTCTCGCGTGAGGTCGACTACCCGGACGTGCTCCGGGCCTGGCACCGCGCGCTGTGGGAGGCCCACCTCACCACCGACTTCGCCCACCCCGAACACGACCTCACCGCGTACAAGGTGGTCGTCGTCCCCCAGCTCTACGCCCTCACCGACACGGCGATCGACAACCTCCTCACCTACGTCCGCCAGGGCGGCACCCTCGTCTCCGGCTTCCTCACCGGCGTCGCCGACCAGGACGACCGGGTACGCCCCGGCGGCATGGACGCCCGGCTGCGCGAGCTGTTCGGCATCCGCACCCTGCACGAGTGGTGGCCGCTGGACGCGGGCGAGCGCGCCGAATGCGAGGGCTTCCGCGGCACGCTGTGGTCGGAGGAGATCGAGCAGGCCGAGGACGGCACAACGGAAACCGCCTACAAGGGCGGTGAGCTCGACGGCCTGCCCGCCGTGCTGCGCAAGGAGCGCGCCTGGTACCTCTCCACGCTCCCCGAACCCGACGCGCTGCGCGGACTGCTCGCCCGGATCGCCGCCGACGCCGGGGTCCGGCCGGCCCTGGACGCACTGCCCGACCAGGTCGAAGCCGTCCGTCGCGGGGACCTGCTGTTCCTCCTCCACCACGGACGCGAGTCGGTGACCGTCACCGTGCCGGGCACCCACCACGACCTGCTGACGGGAAGGACCGTCACGGACGAGGTGGTCCTCGGGCGTTACGGGGCGGCGGTGCTCAGGCCATGACCGACGGCCCCGTCCACGGCACCTGGGAACCCGAACCGGCCGCACGCTGGGAGGACGGCTTCCTCAGCGGCAACGGCCACCACGGCGCCCTCCTGTTCGGCGACCCGGACGACGAGCGGGTCGTCGTCACCCACCACACCCTGGTCCGCCCCAACGGCGCCGAACACGCCCGCCCGCCCCGCCTCGCCGCCGAACTGCCCGCGCTCCAGGACCGGTTGCTCGCCGGTGAGCTCGACGCCGCCGAGCGCTTCACGGACGGTCGCCCGCTGCAGTGGGTGCAGCCCTTCCACCCCGCCTTCCAGATCCGGCTGCGCCGTCCGCGCACGGCCGTCGCCGACTACCGCCGGTCCGTCGACTTCACCACCGGCGTCCTGCACACGCAGTGCCAGGGGCGACGCGGCCAGGTCTTCGTCTCCCGCGCGGACGACGTCATCGTCCAGCACGTCGAGGCGGCGGACCTGGTCGTCTCGCTGGACCACCGGCTCCCGGGCGCCCCCCACACCCTGAGGGTCGGCCAGAGCATCGTCCGCGCCGCCGACGGGGCCCTGCTGACCCTCCGCGTCCGCTACCCCGACAGCGACCGCCGCTACACCGGCATCACCCTGGTCGTCCCCACGGGCGGCGCCCGTACCGCGCTCATCGCGCCCGGCGCCCATGTCACCGGCGCCGAGTCCGTCCTGCTGCTGACCCGCGTCGTCCGTCACACCGGCGAACTGGACACGACACCCCACGTCGAGGCCCTGCGCGACCTGGTCCCCGAGTGCGAGGTGGAGGCCGAGTCCGCGTCCGACGCGTACGCCCGACTTCTCGACCGACACACCCGCCTCCACCGCCCCGCCTACGCACGTGTCGCCCTCGACCTCGCCGCCGATCCCACCGAACGCGCCCTGGCGGGCTCGGAGTTGCTGGCGCGACCCGACAGCCCGGCCCTCCTGGAACGCCTCTTCGCCGCCGGCCGCTACCACCTGCTCTCCTCCAGCGGCCTCTTCCCGCCCCGCCTCACCGGCCTGTGGACCGGCGACTGGGAGACGGCGTGGTCGGGAGCGTTCACCAACGACGCCAACGTCAACCTCCAGACCGCGTCCGCCGCGTGCGTCGCCCTCCCCGAAGTCACCGAAGCCCTCGCCTCCCTGATCCACCGGCAGATACCGGACTGGCAGGACAACGCCCGCGAGATCTTCGGCACCCGGGGTGTCGTGGCCCCGCCGCACTCCGACGGCGAGTCCGGGCTGACATACCACTTCAGCCGCGAGTACCCGCTGCACCTGTGGACCGCGGGCGCCGACTGGCTGCTCAAACCCCTCGTCGACCACGACGAGACGCGCGGCGAACAGGACCCGCGCACCGCCCGCGCCCTCGCCGAAGTCGCCCTGTTCTACGAGGACTTCCTCACCCGCACGGACGCCGACGGCCATCTCGTCGTCGTCCCCTCCTACTCGCCCGAGAACCGCCCCGCGAACGCCAGTTGGGGCGCGATCAACGCGGCCATGGATCTCTCGGCCGCCCGGCACGCCCTGCTGACGGCCGCCGCCTACCACCCGGAGAAGGCGGCAGCCTGGCGAGCCCTCGCCGACCGCCTCCCTCCGCACCGCGTCAACGCCGACGGCGCCCTCGCCGAATGGGCCCGGCCCGGCCTCGACGACACCTACGACCACCGCCACCTCAGCCACCTCTACGGCGTCTGGCCGCTCGACGAGATCACCCCCTACGACACCCCCGACCTCGCCAAGGCCGCCCACCGAGCCCTCGAACTGCGCGGCTCCGAGAACGACTCGGCCCACGGACACCTCCACCACGCCCTCGTCGCCGCCCGACTGCGCGACGGAGAACGGGTCGCGCACGCCCTCGGCCAGGTTCTGGGGGGCGACTTCTTCCACGCCTCGCTGATGAGCGCGCACTACCCGGACCGGAACGTCTACAACGCGGACGCCGCCCACACCCTGCCCGCCGTCCTCGTCGAGATGCTCGTGCAGTCGACACCGGACCGGCTGGTGCTGCTCCCGGCGGTTCCCACCATCTGCCCCCGAGGTGCACTACGGGGCATCCGCACCAGGTTCGGGGCCGTACTCGACCTCACCTGGAGCCCCACCGAAGCGACCGCGGTGCTGCGCCCCACCCGCACCACCCGCGTCGAACTCCGGACTTCCTCCGGCGCCGAGCCCCTCGAACTCGTCGCCGGAGAAGACCACGTCCTCCGTCTGGAGGCGTGGTAACCACCCCCGCATTTCCCCCCACCCATGGAAAGGGACACCATGGCAAGCACCCTGCGCAAGGTCACCATGGCCGTACTGGCCCCGGCGATGGCCCTCGGCGCCACCGTCGGACTCGCCTCCGCCCCCGCCTCCGCCGCCGTCTGGAGCTCCTGCGACCAGTGGGCCAACACCAGCCTGAACGGCTACACGCTCTACAACAACATCTGGGGCTCCGGCGCCGGCAGCCAGTGCATCTGGGCCAACTCCGGCACCAACTGGGGCGTCAACGCCAACCACCCCAACACCGGCGGCATCAAGTCCTACCCGAACTCCAAGAAGGTGATCAACAAGTCGATCACCTCGCTCGGTTCGCTCTCCAGCAACTACAACGTCACGGTCCCGTCGTCCGGCGCGTACAACACCTCGTACGACATCTGGGACACCGACTACGACTACGAGATCATGCTCTGGGTCAACAAGACCGGAGCCGTCGGCCCGCTCGGCACCTCGCAGGGCAACGTGACGCTCGGCGGCCACACCTGGACCGTCTACAAGGGCACCAACGGCGCGAACCAGGTCTTCTCCTTCGTCCGCACCTCCAACTCCACCTCCGGCTCGGTCAACATCCTCCCGATCCTGAAGTGGATCAAGGACACCAAGGGCTGGTTCGGCAACGAGACCATCGGTGACGTGCAGTTCGGCTTCGAGATCACCAGCTCGTCCGGCGGTCTGAACTTCACCACCAACAACCTGACGGTCAGCAGCAGTTGACCTGATCACGGGGCAGCGTCGGGTTTGATGGGGACATGCGTACCACCACCCCCCTCCGACGTGCCCTGACCACCGTGACCGCGACCGCGACCGTCGTTCTCATCGCGACGGGTACCGCGGTCGCGGTTCCGGTCCCCGGCACGGCCGCGGCCCCCCACTCCGCCGCCCGGCCCCTCTCCGCCCAGGCCCCCTCCGCCCTGCGCCCCGTCGTCGAACTCGCCGCCGCACGCCTGGCCACGGGCGACCTGGTCGCCGCCGCCAAGTGGGGCACCGACAGCCCCATCGACGACCCCGCCCGCGAACAGCAGGTCCTCGACAACGTGGCCGCCCAGGCCCAGCAGCTCGGCGCCGACCCGGCCGAGATCCGGGTGATCTTCCGCGACCAGATCGAGGCCAACAAGATCGTCCAGCGCGGCCTGTTCCAACGCTGGACCACCCACCCCGACGAGGCCCCGACGACCAAGCCCGACCTGAGTGCCGTACGGCAGGAGATCAACCGGATCACCAGCGCGCTGGTCCAGTCCCTCGCCACCACCGCCGACGACCGAGGCGCGTTCACCTGCCGCCCCGAGCTGGCACTGGCCGGCCTCCAGGTCCACCACGAGAACCATTTGGACGCTTTGCACACCCGCGCGCTGACCCGCGCCCTGCCCTCGATCTGCGGCAACTGACCCTTTGTCACGCGGAGATGCGGCCACCCTTCTCACAGGGCGACCGCATCGCCCCAGGGGCGCGGGGAACTGCGCGAACAGCCACGACGGCGCCGCACCCGCTGGACCACCTACCGCGACACTTCCTCAATCGGCAACCGAGCCCCGTCCCGCAGAAACAGGGGAATCCGGTCCAACGGCGCATCAACGGTCACTGTGGTCCCACCCTCGTACGTCACCCCGGTCCACGCGTCAGTCCACACCGCCCCCGCCGGCAAATACGCAGTCCGAGCCGTGGCTCCGGCCGTAAGCACCGGCGCCACCAGAAGATCCGCCCCGAACAGATACGCGTCGTCGACCCTCCACGTCGCCTGGTCGTCCGGGAACTCCAGGAACAGCGGCCGCATCGGCGTCAGACCCTCCTCGTGGGCCTCGCGCATGACCTTCAGCACGTACGGCTTCAGCCGCTCGCGCAGCCGCAGGTACTTCTCCAGGATCGCGCCGGCCTCCTCGCCGTACGACCACACCTCGTTGGGGCCGCCCGTCATGTCGGGGCCCAGCTCCATGCCCGGGTCGCGGAAGCCGTGCAGACGCATCAGCGGCGACAGGGCGCCGAACTGGAACCAGCGGACCATGACCTCGCGGTACGCCGGGTCGTCCGGGTCGCCGCCGTGGAAGCCGCCGATGTCGGTGTTCCACCAGGGGATGCCGGACATCGCGGTGTTGAGACCGGCCGCGATCTGCTCGCGCAGGGTCGGGAAGTCGGTGCCGATGTCACCGGACCACAGCGCGGCGCCGTAGCGCTGACTGCCCGCCCAGGCCGAGCGGTTGAGGGTGATGACCTCCTCACCGGCGGTCGTAAGGCCCTCGTGGAAGGTGCGGGAGTTCTCGGCCGGGTACATGTTGCCGACCTCCAGGCCGGGACCCGCCCAGTAGCGCAGGTTCTCCTGGAAGCCCGGCTTGAGCTCCGGCTCGCAGGCGTCCAGCCAGAAGGCCGTGATGCCGTACGGGGCAAGGTAGTTGTCGCGGACCTTCGCCCACATGAAGTCGCGGGCCTCGGGGTTCGTCGCGTCGTAGAAGGCGACCTGGACGGTGGAGGCGACCCCCTTGTCCGGCCAGTCGGCGTGCGCCATCGGACCGTACTG
This sequence comes from Streptomyces sp. NPDC005402, assembly GCF_040606575.1. Lineage (NCBI taxonomy): Bacteria > Bacillati > Actinomycetota > Actinomycetes > Kitasatosporales > Streptomycetaceae > Streptomyces > Streptomyces sp. NPDC005402. Next base: position 87,334 of record NZ_JBEXFB010000017.1, on the reverse strand, counting down.
GGTACCGATGAAGTAACCGCGCTGCTCCATCAGGGAGTGGTTCTCGCTGAGCGGCGACACCGACGGCCACACACTCACCACCAACTTGATGCCCAGTTCCTCCAGTTCACGGACCATCGCCGCCGGGTCGGGCCACTCGGCCGGGTCGAACTTCCACTCGCCGAGGTGCGTCCAGTGGAAGAAGTCGCAGACGATCGCGGAGATGGGCAGCCCGCGGCGCTTGTACTCCCTTGCCACGGAGAGGAGTTCGTCCTGGGTGCGGTAGCGCAGCTTGCACTGCCAGAAGCCCGCCGCCCACTCCGGCAGCATCGGCGTACGGCCGGTCACCGCGCTGTAGCGGCGCTGGCCGTCGGCCGGGGTGCCCGCGGTGATCCAGTAGTCGATCTGGCGGGCCGAGTCGGCCACCCAGCGCGTGCCGTTGTGGGCGAGCTCCACGCGGCCGATCGCCGGGTTGTTCCACAACAGCGTGTAGCCGCGGCTGGAGGCGAGGACCGGGATGCCGACCTCGGCGTTGCGCTGGATCAGGTCGAGGACCAGGCCCTTCTGGTCCAGCTTGCCGTGCTGATGCTGGCCGAGGCCGTACAGCTTCTCGTCGTCGTAGGCGGCGAAGCGCTGCTCCAGACGGTGGTGGCCGTTGCCGACCGCCGTGTACAGACGCGAGCCGGGCCACCAGAAGTGGGCGCGGGCCTCCGCGAGGAGCTCGGCACAGTCCTCGGTGCGCAGGAAGCGGAGCTGTCCCTCGGCGTCGACGTGGACGGTCAGCGCTCCCACCGTCAACCGGGCTTCCCCGTCACCGATCTTGACCGTGCTCTCGGTGGCCGGCGCCTCGTCGAGCAGGGCGCCCGGCAGCCCCTCCAGGATCGGCCCGCCGAGCCGGGCACGCACCCGCACCGCGTCCGGGCCCCAGGGCTCGACGCGTACGGTCTCCTGGCGCCCGCTCCACTCCAGCGCGCCGTCCCGTTCCCGGAACGTGCCGACAGTGGGGGACGACTGCGCCAGACTGACCTTGGGCTGGATTTCGGCAGGCTGATTCACGAGGAGTGCTCCTGAAGGAATGCAGACAGGGGCGTGCCGCACAGGCACGGACGCGTGGTGTGTGGTGTCTGGTGTACGAGGTGGCCGGTGAGCGTGATGGCCGGTGTGCGAGGTGGCCGGTGGGTGAGGTGTCAGGACGCCGAAGGTGCCGGGCCCGTGCTCGCCCGGACCGTCAACTCGGGCTCGATCAGGACGAGTTCGTCCTCACCGCGGCCCTCCAGCTTGGCGACCAGCCGCTCCAGGGCGTGCCGGCCCATCTCCTGCGCGGGGATGGCGACCGAGGTGAGCCGCACCGAGGCCTGGACGGCGACCTGTTCGGGGCAGATCGCGACCACCGAGACGTCCTCGGGGATGGCCCGGCCCTGCTGGCGCAGCAGCGCGAGCAGCGGCTCGACGGCCTGCTCGTTCTGCACGACGAAACCCGTGGTGGACGGACGCTCGTCGAGGATGCGGGCGAGGGTCACGGCCATCGCGTCGTACCCGCCGTCGCACGGCCGGTGCAGCAGCCGTACGCCCAACTCCTGGGCGCGCGACCGGAGTCCGTCCAGAGTGCGCTCGGCGAAACCGGTGTGCCGTTCGTAGACCGCGGGGGCCTCGCCGATGACAGCGATGTCGCGGTGACCGAGCTTCGCGAGGTGCTCGACGCACAGTGCGCCGGTGGCCCGGAAGTCGAGGTCGACGCAGGTGAGCCCGGAGGTGTCGGCGGGGAGGCCGATGAGCACGCACGGCTGGTCGGTGCCGCGCAGCAACGGCAGCCGCTCGTCGTCGAGTTCGACGTCCATCAGGATCATCGCGTCGGCGAGCCCGCTGCCGGTGACGCGGCGTACGGCGTCGGGGCCCTCCTCGCCGGTCAGCAGCAGGACGTCGTACCCGTGCGTCCGTGCGGTGGTGGCCACCGCGATGGCGATCTCCATCATCACCGGCACGTACATGTCGGTGCGGAGCGGGATCATCAGCGCGATGATGTTCGACCTGCTGCTGGCGAGTGCGCGGGCGCCGGCGTTCGGGTGGTAGCCGAGCTCGCGGATGCTCTCCTCGACCCGCTGCCGGGTGCTCGTCGAGATGGACCGCTTGCCACTGAGGACATAGCTCACCGTGCTCGCCGAGACTCCGGCGTGCTGGGCGACCTCGGCGAGGGTGACCATCCAGCTCTCCAAGCTTTGTGAAGCGCTTCGACAGTGCGCAGTGCGAACAGGTGCGGGTGGGGGTGGTTCGACAGTAGCTCCCCCGGGAGTGGGTGTCCATAGGTTGTCGAAGCGCTTCGACAAGGACTCTTCGGCGGGCGGCGCGGGAGAGCGGGGCCGACAACGGCGGACCCGCTCCGGCCTGGCCGTTCCGGCCTCCACGGGGTGCGGCTTCCTGCCTACCACGACAGGCCGCGGCGGGCCATGGACCCGGGCCGGGGCGCCCCGTATCCGAACGCCACGCCGACGGGCGCCGACGGGATGGGCACCGTACACCCGGGTCGGGACGCCCGCGCGACCGTACGGAACGCCGTGGCCGCCGCACTCCGCGCCCACCTGGGGCCGGGGCAGACCGACGGCACCCCGCCTCTCATACCGGAGCCGTCCGCGACGCCCCCGGCCGCCGCCGATCGGCTCGCCGCCGACGAGACACCAAGGCCCGCCTGTTCCGCGGCCACGACCTGGCAGTCCTGCCAGCGGGGGCGACGCCTCCGGACGAACCCTTTGGAGCGGTCGACGGCGGGACTGGAAGGCCGACGAGCCCGGCCACCGGCTGCCCCGGTCGGCGAGCCCGGCCACCGGTCTGCCCCCACCCGTGTCGGCGAGCCGGGTAACAGCCCTGTCCCCCTGGGTCGGCAAACTCGGCCACCGGCTTGCCGGTTAGGTGCGGCGGACTCGCCCCCCGGCCCGCGCTCCGTCGGCGAGCCCGGCCCCGGCCTACCAGTCAGGGTCGACAAGCCCGGCTCCCCGGTCCCCCCCGGTCGGCGAACCGGGTCACGGACCTGTCCGCCGGGGTCGGCGGACTCGGCCACCGGCCCGCCGGTCAGGATCGCGAGACCGCCCCCGGCCTGCCGAGTCGGGTCACTGGCCTGTCCGCCCGGGTCGGCGGATTCGGCCACCGGCCGGCCGGTCAGGATCGCGAGACCGCCCCCGGTCTGTCCCCCGGGGCGGCGAACCGGGTCACAGGCCTGTCCGCCCGGGTCGGCGGACTCGGCCACCGGCCCGCCGGTCAGGATCGCGAGACCGCCCCCGGCCTGCCCCCCCGGTCGGCGAGTCGGGTCACAGGCCTGTCCGCCCGGGTCGGCGAACTCGGCCACCGGCCCGCCGTTCAGAGTCCGTGGGGCCGCTCGCGGTCTGCCGGTCAGGGGCGACGAGCCCGGCTTCCCGGGCCTGCCCCGGTCGACCAGCCCGGCCACAAAACCTGTCCCCGCCCGGGTCGGCGAACCAGGCCCCCGGCCTGACGATCACTGTCGGCGAGCCGGGCCCCCGGGCCTGCCCCCGGTCGGCGAGTCGGATCGCAGGCCTGCCCACCCGGGTCGGCGAACCAGGCCCCCGGCCTACCCCCGCGTCGGCGAACCCGGCCACCGGCCCGCCGATGAAGGCCGACGAGTCCGTCCCCGGGGTCTGCCCCCGTCGACCAGCCCGGCCGCCGGCCTGCCCGCGCGGGCCAGCGGGCCGCAAGTCCCTGAGGGCCGGCCGGACCCTCTCGGTCGGTTCCGGGCCCTCCCCACCACAGACGTCGCCCACGCCCCGCTGCTGTACCCCGAGGACACCGCCGACCGGGCTCCCTCGAGCGACGGCCGGACATCCGTCGTCGGCGAGCGTCAGCCGCTGGGTGCGACTGGACAGCAAGTCGTATTCCGTCGACATCGGCCGAACGGCCGCGCGAAGGGTGGTGACCTCGCCCCGGATCAGGTACATACGATCGGGTAGCACCCGTCGGTAACCATACGACCCCCAAGATCCCCATTCACGACGAGGTGAGCCTGATGTCCGCACCGTCCACCAAGCCCGTCGTCACCGAGCGCGAGGCCCGCGAGGTGGCGGAGGCCGCCCGGGAACAGGACTGGCGAAAGCCCAGCTTCGCCAAGGAACTGTTCCTCGGGCGGTTCCGGCTCGACCTCATCCACCCCCACCCCATGCCCCCGCAGGAGGACGCACAGCGCGGCGAGGAGTTCCTCACCAAACTCCGCGACTTCTGCGAGACCAAGGTCGACGGCGCCCTCGTCGAACGAGAGGCCCGCATCCCCGACGACGTCGTGAGCGGGCTCAAGGAACTCGGCGCCTTCGGCATGAAGATCGACACCAAGTACGGCGGCCTCGGCCTCACCCAGGTGTACTACAACAAGGCGCTGGCTCTCGCGGGTTCCGCGAGCCCCGCGATCGGCGTGCTGCTCTCGGCCCATCAGTCGATCGGCGTACCCCAGCCGCTGAAGCTGTTCGGCACCCAGGAGCAGAAGGAGAAGTTCCTGCCCCGGTGCGCCCGCACCGACATCAGCGCCTTCCTCCTGACCGAACCGGACGTCGGCTCCGACCCGGCCCGCCTCGCCACCACCGCCGTGCCCGACGGGGACGACTACATCCTCGACGGAGTGAAACTGTGGACCACCAACGGCGTGGTGGCCGACCTCCTCGTCGTCATGGCCCGCGTCCCGAAGTCCGACGGTCACAAGGGCGGCATCACCGCCTTCGTCGTCGAGACCGACTCACCCGGCATCACCGTCGAGAACCGCAACGCCTTCATGGGCCTGCGCGGCATCGAGAACGGCGTCACCCGCTTCCACCAGGTCCGGGTCCCGGCGGAGAACCGCATCGGCCCCGAGGGCGCCGGCCTGAAGATCGCCCTCACCACCCTCAACACCGGCCGCCTCTCGCTGCCCGCCTCCTGCGTGGCCGCCGGCAAGTGGTGCCTGAAGATCGCCCGCGAGTGGTCCACGGCCCGCGAACAGTGGGGCAAGCCGATCGCCCACCACGAGGCCGTCGGCTCCAAGATCTCCTTCATCGCGGCGACGACGTTCGCCCTGGAGGCCGTACTGGACCTGTCCTCCCAGATGGCCGACGAAAACCGCAACGACATCCGCATCGAGGGCGCCCTCGCCAAGCTCTACGCCTCCGAGATGGGCTGGCTCATCGCCGACGAACTCGTCCAGATCCGCGGTGGCCGCGGCTTCGAGACCGCCGACTCCCTCAGGGCCCGCGGCGAGAAGGCGGTCCCCGCCGAACAGGTCCTGCGTGACCTGCGCATCAACCGCATCTTCGAGGGCTCCACGGAGATCATGCACCTGCTGATCGCCCGCGAGGCCGTCGACGCCCACCTGTCCGTCGCCGGCGACCTCATCGACCCGGAGAAGTCCCTCGGCGACAAGGCGAAGGCAGGCGCGAACGCAGGCGTCTTCTACGCCAAGTGGCTCCCGAAACTGGTCGCGGGACCGGGCCAACTGCCGAACTCCTACAGTGACTTCAAGCGCGAGGTCGACCTCTCCACGCACCTGCGCTACGTCGAACGCACGGCCCGCAAACTCGCCCGCTCCACCTTCTACGCCATGTCCCGCTGGCAGGGCCGCATGGAGACCAAACAGGGCTTCCTCGGCCGGATCGTCGACATCGGCGCCGAACTCTTCGCGATGAGCGCGGCCTGCGTACGCGCCGAACTCCTGTACACCACCGAGTCCCACGGCCGCGAGGCCTACCAACTCGCCGACGCCTTCTGCCACCAGTCCCGCCTGCGCGTCGAGGAACTCTTCGGCCGCCTCTGGAACAACACCGACGAACAGGACCGCAAGGTCGTCAAGGGCGTGCTCTCCGGCACCTACGCCTGGCTGGAGGACGGCGTCGTCGACCCCTCCGGCGAAGGCGTCTGGATCGCGGACGCCACCCCCGGCCCCTCCGAGAAGGAGAACGTCCACCGCCCCATCCGCTGACCACGCACGACAGCGCGCCCCCCAAGAGGGGGACGCGCTGTCCTCCTACACCTTCCTTACGGCCACAATGGAGGGATGAGCGACAGTCCATCCCCTCTCGCCGACCCGCACCTCGTCTACGACCCGGTCGCGGGCGACGGCCCCAAGGACGTGGTGATCCTCGGCTCCACCGGCTCGATCGGCACCCAGGCCATCGACCTCGTGCTGCGCAACCCCGACCGGTTCCGGGTGACCGGGCTCTCCGCCAACGGCGGGCGCGTGGCGCTCCTCGCCGAGCAGGCGTACCGGCTGAGGGCGCGGACCGTCGCGGTCGCCCGCGAGGATGTCGTACCGCAGCTCCGCGAGGCGCTCAGCGCCCTTTACGGCACCAGCGAGCCGCTCCCCGAGATCCTCGCGGGACCTAACGCGGCCACGCAGCTCGCCGCCTCCGACGCCCACACCGTCCTCAACGGCATCACCGGCTCCATCGGACTCGCCCCGACCCTCGCCGCCCTGGAGGCGGGCCGCACCCTCGCGCTCGCCAACAAGGAGTCGCTCATCGTGGGCGGCCCGCTGGTGAAGGCCCTCGCCAAGCCCGGGCAGATCATCCCCGTCGACTCCGAGCACGCGGCCCTCTTCCAGGCCCTGGCCTCCGGCACGAGGGCCGACGTACGCAAGCTGGTCGTGACGGCGTCCGGCGGCCCCTTCCGCGGCCGCACGAAGGCCGACCTCGCCCAGGTGACCGTCGAGGACGCCCTGGCCCACCCCACCTGGGCCATGGGCCCGGTCATCACCATCAACTCCGCGACCCTCGTCAACAAGGGTCTCGAAGTCATCGAGGCGCACCTCCTCTACGACATTCCCTTCGACCGCATTGAGGTGGTCGTGCATCCCCAGTCGTATGTCCACTCGATGGTTGAGTTCACGGACGGATCCACGATCGCCCAGGCGACGCCCCCCGACATGCGCGGGCCGATCGCCATCGGCCTGGGCTGGCCCGAACGCGTCCCCGACGCGGCACCGGCCTTCGACTGGAGCAACGCGTCGACGTGGGAGTTCTTCCCGCTCGACACCGACGCGTTTCCTTCGGTCAACCTTGCGAGACACGTGGGACAGCTCGCGGGCACGGCCCCGGCGGTGTTCAATGCCGCCAACGAGGAGTGCGTGGAGGCCTTCCGGGCCGGCGCGCTGCCGTTCAACGGGATCATGGAGACCGTGACCCGGGTGGTGGACGAGCACGGCACCCCTCGCGGGGGAACCTCGCTCACCGTCGCGGACGTCCTCGAAGCGGAGACCTGGGCGCGGACCCGGGCCCGGGAACTGACGGCACAGACGGCGGAGGCCCGTGCATGACGACCCTGATGTTCATCCTCGGCATAGCGCTCTTCGCCCTCGGTCTCCTGGTGTCGATCGCGTGGCACGAGCTGGGGCACCTGTCCTTCGCCAAGCTCTTCGGTATCCGCGTGCCGCAGTACATGGTCGGCTTCGGCCCGACCGTCTTCTCGCGCAAGAAGGGCGAGACGGAGTACGGCGTCAAGGCCGTCCCCTTCGGCGGCTACATCCGCATGATCGGCATGTTCCCGCCCGGCGACGACGGCCGGATCAGCGCCCGCTCCACCTCCCCCTGGCGCGGCATGATCGAGGACGCCCGCTCGGCCGCCTTCGAGGAGCTCCAGCCCGGCGACGAGAAACGCCTCTTCTACACCCGTAAGCCCTGGAAACGCGTCATCGTGATGTTCGCGGGCCCCTTCGCGAACCTGATCCTCGCGGTCGCCCTGTTCCTCACCGTCCTCATGGGCTTCGGCATCTCCCAGCAGACCAACACGGTCAGCTCGGTCTCCAAGTGCGTGATCGCCCAGAGCCAGAACCGCGAGAACTGCAAGGCCTCCGACCCGGCCTCCCCGGCCGCGGCAGCCGGCCTCAAGGCGGGCGACAAGATCCTCTCGTTCAACGGCGTCAGGACGGACGACTGGAACAAGCTCTCCGACCTCATCCGCGCCAACCCGGACAAGACGGTCCCGATCGTCGTCGAGCGCGACGGCAAGAACGTCACCCTGACGGCGAAGATCGCCAGCAACCAGGTCGCCAAGAAGGACTCCAGCGGCCAGTACGTCCCGGGTGAGTACGTCACCGCCGGCTTCCTCGGCTTCAGCGCCGCCACCGGCATCGTCAAGCAGGACTTCGGCGACTCCGTCGTCTGGATGGGCGACCGCGTCGGCGACGCCGTCGACTCCCTGGCCGCCCTCCCCGGCAAGATCCCGGCCCTGTGGAACGCGGCCTTCGGCGACGCCCCGCGCGAACCGGACTCCCCGATGGGCGTGGTCGGCGCGGCGAGGGTCGGCGGCGAGATCTTCACCCTCGACATCCCGCCCACCCAGCAACTCGCCATGGCCCTGATGCTGGTCGCGGGCTTCAACCTCTCCCTGTTCCTCTTCAACATGCTCCCGCTGCTCCCCCTGGACGGCGGCCACATCGCGGGCGCCCTGTGGGAGTCGCTGCGCCGCAACCTGGCCAAGGTTCTGAAGCGCCCGGACCCGGGCCCGTTCGACGTGGCGAAGCTGATGCCGGTGGCTTATGTGGTGGCGGGGATCTTCATCTGCTTCACCATCCTCGTTCTGATCGCGGACGTCGTTAACCCGGTCCGCATCTCCTAGCCGTACGGCGTTGGCGGCGGCCCGGCACGCTCTGTGCCGGGCCGCCTTCCATTGAGTGGGTTTGACGCCTGTGATGTGCTCGCGCCCCGATCGGTGCCGTAATCTCGAAGCCTGGAGCCCGCCGCTGACGGGACCTGGACCTTGATCCACGACTTGGGGTTGCACAGCAGATGACTGCGATTTCTCTCGGCATGCCGTCCGTTCCGACCAAGCTCGCCGAGCGCCGGAAGAGCCGGCAGATCCAGGTCGGGTCTGTGGCGGTCGGTGGCGACGCCCCGGTCTCCGTGCAGTCGATGACCACGACCCGTACGTCCGACATCGGCGCCACCCTCCAGCAGATCGCCGAGCTCACGGCGTCCGGCTGCCAGATCGTCCGCGTGGCCTGTCCGACCCAGGACGACGCCGACGCCCTCGCGACGATCGCCCGCAAGTCGCAGCTCCCGGTGATCGCGGACATCCACTTCCAGCCCAAGTACGTCTTCGCGGCCATCGAGGCGGGCTGCGCGGCGGTCCGGGTGAACCCCGGCAACATCAAGCAGTTCGACGACAAGGTCAAGGAGATCGCGAAGGCCGCGCGCGACCACGGCACCCCGATCCGCATCGGCGTGAACGCGGGCTCCCTGGACCGCCGCCTGCTCCAGAAGTACGGCAAGGCGACGCCCGAGGCGCTCGTCGAGTCGGCCCTGTGGGAGGCGTCCCTCTTCGAGGAGCACGACTTCCGGGACATCAAGATCTCGGTCAAGCACAACGACCCGGTCATCATGATCGAGGCGTACAAGCAGCTGGCAGCGCAGTGCGACTACCCCCTCCACCTCGGCGTCACGGAGGCGGGCCCGGCGTTCCAGGGCACCATCAAGTCGGCCGTCGCCTTCGGCGCCCTCCTCTCCCAGGGCATCGGCGACACCATCCGCGTCTCCCTCTCCGCGCCCCCCGTGGAGGAGGTCAAGGTCGGCAACCAGATCCTGGAGTCCCTGAACCTCAAGCAGCGCGGCCTGGAGATCGTCTCCTGCCCGTCCTGCGGCCGCGCCCAGGTGGACGTCTACAAGCTGGCCGAGGAGGTCACGGCGGGCCTGACCGGCATGGATGTCCCGCTCCGCGTCGCGGTCATGGGCTGCGTGGTGAACGGCCCCGGCGAGGCCCGCGAGGCCGACCTCGGCGTCGCCTCCGGCAACGGCAAGGGCCAGATCTTCGTCAAGGGCGAGGTCATCAAGACCGTCCCCGAGTCCAAGATCGTGGAGACCCTCATCGAGGAGGCCATGAAGCTGGCCGAGCAGATGCAGGACGCCGGCGTCGAGTCGGGCGAGCCGTCGGTGTCGGTCGCGGGCTGACGCCCCCGGCTCACCGGTGCCGCATCCAGACGTTCGGCTCCTGGTAGGTACCGACGTCGGTGTCCCGGTCGACGCGCAGCACACTCAGGCCGTCCGGGATGACGTAGTCGCCGGACTCGGGGAGGGCGAGGTTCGTCCAGCCCTCCCACTCGGCGACCGTGCCGGTCATCGTCTGTGAGACGGGGGCCGGGGCGAGGATCTGGGCGCCGAGCCGTTCGTGCGTGCGGATCCAGGGGTCGAGGGCGGTCCCGTCGTCCCGTCGCCAGCGCATGTACGACTCGATGGGTGTCAGCGGATAGCGGGCCTTCGTGGTGGGCCGCACGGGTGCGATGACCCGTTGCAGTCCCGCGTCCTGTCCGGCGTCCCGCAACGCCGTGAGCATCCGCCCGGCGAGCCCCTGTCCCTTGAGTGCCGGCGTGACGACCGCCGCGCAGATCACCAGGGTGTCGGGTTCGATGCCCTGCTCGTGCCCCTCGACGGCCCGCACCAGCGCGTCCGTGTACCCGGACGGCAGCTCGTCGACGCGCCCGTCCCACCGCACGGGCACACCCCACCCGGCGGCTATGGGAGTTCCCGCCGCGTCCAGCAGCATCAGATTCAGCGCCGCGAAGAACTCCCGTACCCGGCCGAAGTATTCCTTCACCAGTTGATCGGCGGTGATGAACTGCGGAAAGCCGTCGCTGAACAGCTCCGTGAGCTGCTCGTCGGGCCATGTACGGGTGTCGGATCGCACGGTGGTCGAGATCATCCGCTGTTCCTATCAGTGCGGGTGGACTCTGTCAGCCGGTCCGGCGTCCGGGGGCGAGTCCTCTCCGGGGCCGAGCGGGGTCCGGGGGCGCAGGTACCGGAGAGGCACGAGACCCGGCAACCACCGCGCATCCGACGGCACCCGAACTCAGGGCGGCACCGCTCGGCTTCCGCAGGTACAGTGCGGAGATCAGCAGACCCCAGTGTGAGGCCCCGCCCGTGTTGACCCAGACGACCTCCCGGGTCCTCGAACCGAGCGACCTGGACGCCGCGCTCGCCGTCCTCGACCGCGAGCCGGTCGCGAACGCCTTCGTGACGTCGAGGGTGCAGGTCGCCGGCCTCGACCCGTGGCGGCTCGGTGGCGAGATGTGGGGCTGGTACGAGGACGGCATGCTCACGTCGCTCTGCTACGCCGGCGCCAACCTGGTCCCGATCTGCGCGACCCCCCGAGCCGTCCGCGCCTTCGCGGACCGTGCCCGGCGCGCGGGCCGTCGCTGCTCCTCCATCGTCGGCCCCGCCGAATCCACCTCCCTGCTCTGGCGCCTGCTGGAACCCAGCTGGGGCCCGGCCCGGGACGTCCGCGCCCGCCAGCCCCTCATGGTCACCGACCGCATGCCCGCCGACGTCGCTCCGGATCCGTACGTCCGTCGCATCCGCAAGGACGAGATGGAGACGATCATGCCGGCGTGCGTGGCGATGTTCACGGAAGAGGTCGGCGTCTCCCCGCTGGCGGGCGACGGCGGCCTTCTCTACCAGGCCCGCGTCGCCGAACTGGTCGGTGCCGGCCGCTCGTTCGCCCGCCTCGACGAACACGGCAAGGTCGTCTTCAAGGCGGAGATCGGCGCCGCGACGGACCGGGCCTGCCAGATCCAGGGCGTCTGGGTGGCCCCCGAGTACCGGGGCAGGGGAGTGGCGGCGCCCGGGATGGCAGCGGTACTGCGTTACGCCCTCGCGGACGTGGCCCCGGTGGTCAGCCTGTACGTCAACGACTTCAACACGGCGGCGAGGCGGACGTACACGAGGGTGGGCTTCCGGGAGGTCGGCGCCTTCATGAGCGTCCTGTTCTGATCGCAGCCGTTGAGGGGCGCGGGGAACCGCGCGACCCCGGCCCGCACCGGCTCCCACCGGCCCCGTCGTCCCCCGCCGTCCCGCCCCGGCACACCACCGGACTCCCCTGTACGCTCCCCGCATGGACCTCGTCATCGGCCCCCTCGACCTGTCGGCCCACGTGGACGAGGCTCTGGCGGTCCAAGCCGTCGCGTTCGGTCTCGGCGCGGACGAAGTGGCGGTCCGCCGCCAGATCGTCCTCCGCCACATGACCTACCCGGGCGCGAGAGCACTCGGTGCGACCGCGGCAGGGCACCTCGTGGGTTTCGTGTACGGCATGCCCAACGACCGCACCCACTGGTGGTCCACCGTCGTCGAGCCCTACCTCCGCGCCCAGCACAACGAGATCTGGCTGGACGACTCCTTCGTGATCACCGAGCTCCACGTCCACCCGCACCACCAGAACCGCGGCATCGGCCGCACCCTGATCACCACCATCACCGACAGCGCGACCGAGCCCCGTTCGATCCTCTCCGCGATCGACACCGACAGTCCGGCCCGCGGCCTGTACCACTCCCTGGGCTACCAGGACCTCGCCCGCCAGGTCCTGTTCCCGAGCGCCCCGAAGCCGTACGCCGTGATGGGCGCCCCCCTGCCGCTGCGCCGCCGCTGACCGATTTCCACCGGCACCGGGCCCCCGGCTAACCTCCTTGCCATCACCCTTTTCCGGCAGGAGTACGAGAATCATGGCCAACGCACCGGTCCAGCGCATGTCCCAGTTGATGGCGAAGACGCTGCGCGACGACCCGGCGGACGCCGAGGTCCTCAGTCACAAGCTGCTCGTGCGCGCCGGATACGTCCGTCGCACCGCCGCCGGCATCTGGTCCTGGCTGCCGCTCGGCAAGAAGGTGCTGGCCAACGTCGAGCGGATCGTCCGCGAGGAGATGGACGCGATCGGCGCCCAGGAGGTGCTGCTCCCCGCCCTGCTGCCGCGCGAGCCGTACGAGGCCACCGGCCGCTGGGAGGAGTACGGCGCCGAGCTGTTCCGGCTCTAGGACCGCAAGGGCGGTGACTACCTCCTCGGACCGACCCACGAGGAGATCTTCACCCTGCTGGTGAAGGACCAGGCGTCCTCCTACAAGGACCTGCCGGTCATCCTCTACCAGATCCAGCACAAGTACCGTGACGAGGCCCGCCCCCGGGCCGGCATCCTGCGCGGCCGCGAGTTCCTGATGAAGGACTCCTACTCCTTCGACACCGAGGACGAGGGCCTGGCCCGGTCCTACGCCCTGCACCGCCAGGCGTATCAGAAGGTCTTCGAGCGCCTGGGCCTCGACTACCGCATCTGCGCCGCCACCGCCGGGGCGATGGGCGGCTCCAAGTCGGAGGAGTTCCTCGCGCCCGCCGAGGCCGGCGAGGACACCTTCGCGGACTGCCCGAACTGCGACTTCGCGGCCAACACCGAGGCGATCACGTACGAGTTGCGTCCCCAGGACGCCACCGCCGCGCCCGCGTCGGAGGAGATCCCGACCCCGGACACCCCCACCATCGAGACCCTCGCCGCCCATCTCGGCGTCGAGGCCTCCGACACCCTCAAGAACCTCCTCGTGAAGGTCGACGGCGAGATCGTGGCCGTCGGCGTCCCCGGCGACCGCGAGGTCGACATGGGCAAGGTCGAGGCGTATTCGCGCCCGCCGCCGTGGAGCTGGTGACGGCGGAGGACTTCGTCGGGCGTCCCGACCTCGTGCGCGGCTACGTCGGTCCGCAGGGCCTGGGCGAGAAGGCGAAGTACATCGCCGACCCGCGTGTGGCCCCCGGCACCTCCTGGATCACCGGTGCCAACAAGGAGCACACGCACGCGAAGAACGTCGTCGCGGGCCGTGACTTCGAGGTCGACGAGTACGTCGACGTCGTGGTCGTCCAGGAGGGCGACCCGTGCCCGAAGTGCGGCACCGGCCTCAAGCTGGACCGCGCCATCGAGATCGGCCACATCTTCCAGCTGGGCCGCAAGTACGCCGACGCCCTCAAGCTCGACGTCCTCGGCCAGAACGGCAAGCCGGTCCGGGTGACCATGGGCTCCTACGGCATCGGCGTCTCCCGCGCGGTGGCCGCCCTCGCCGAGCAGTCCGCCGACGACAAGGGCCTGTGCTGGCCCGCCGAGGTGGCCCCGGCCGACGTGCACGTGGTCGCCGCCGGCAAGGCCCAACAGATCGAACTCGCCCTCGACGTCTCCGAGAAGCTGCGTGCGGCGGGTCTGCGGGTCCTCGTCGACGACCGCGCCGGCGTCTCCCCGGGCGTGAAGTTCACGGACTCCGAGCTCATCGGCGTACCGAAGATCCTGGTGGCGGGCCGCCGTTCGGCGGAGGGCGTCCTGGAGCTCAAGGACCGCCGCACCGGTGAGCGCGAGGAGCTGACGGTGGACGAGGCGATCGCCCGCCTGACCGCCTAGGAGAGCGAGCTGCCGTCGCCGGGTCCGCGCAGGGGCCCGGCGTACGGCGGCGTCACCGCACCGGCCCGGCAGCCGTGCATGAAGGCCTTACAGCCACCCGGCGAACTCCAGCAGCAACTCGGCGTCTTTCGGCCGTCCCACCCGCAGCGCCCGGACCCCCGACTCCACGGCCCGGAACAGCGTCCAGCCCCGCAACCGCTCCTGGTCCACCTCGAGCGACTCCGCGAGCCGCTTGATCCGTCGCCGGGTCGTCGCCGCTCCCGAGGGCGTGGCGATCAGGTCCTCCACCCGGTCCCGCACCAGCCGAGCGAGATCGAACGCGCACTCCCCGACGACAGGGTCGGGCCCGACAGCGAGCCAGGGAGACCGCGCACCGGACAGCACCTTGCTCTGCCGGAACGTCCCGTGCAGCAACCGCTCCTCCGGCGGCGCGGCCAGCAACGACTCGCGCGCGTCGAGAGCCGCGGCCACCAGCCCCGCGACCGCCGCGGGAGCACTCCGCATGACCGACGCCTGCCGCCCGGTCCGCTCGGCCACCGTCTCGAAGACATGGGCGTTGTCGTCGTCGGGAGGCTCCACCCACAGCCGCCGCAAGGTCCCGGCCGCCTCCAGCAGCGCCTTCGCCTCCGGCAGCGACCGTACGGAGACATCGGGATGCAGCCGCTCGAGAAGCAGCACACCCTCGGCGACGAAGGGCTCCAGCAGCTGTACGGCCCCCCGCCCGTCCCAGTGCGCGAGAGCCGCCCGCTCGCTCTCCGGCCGGGCCCGGGGCGGGGCCAGCTTGAGCACGGCCGGTGTCCCGTCGGGCCGCCGTACGAGCACGACGAGGCTGCTGCGCCCTCCGGGCACCTGGACCCGCTCCACGGTCAACTCGCGCAGCGCGACGGCCTGTCCGGCGGTCCCGGGCAGCTTGTCCACCCAGTCGTCGGCGTCCGGCACGCTCTCGCCGAGCGCCCGCACCAGCCGCTGCGGTGGTTCCAAAGCCATGCGCGAGTCGTTCCCTTCCAGTACCGCGTTACGCCGTGGGGGCCGCCGGAGAAACCGGGGCCGAGGACGAGGGCGACACCGTGGTCGCCCGTTCGGCGAGCCCAGGGAAGGCTACGCTCTCGCCGCGCCAGCGCACCGCACGCACCGCGGCCTCCCGCAGTGCCTCGGCTGCCGTGCTCCGCCGCCCGCCCCCGGTTGCCCGCACCACGTCGGAGTACACCGCCGCCACCCGGTCCTCCAGGTCGGCGGCGAGCCGTACCGCCGCGGCCGGGTCCGGCACCGGGAAGGGCAGCGCGTACGCCGCCGCCGCGGCCACCGGCGTTCCGCCCAGGCCCCGCACCGCACGCACCAGGGCGTCCCGGCGGGCCCGGTGGGCGTCATAGGCGGCCTTGGCCTCCGCGCGCCGGTCCGCGCGGACCCGGCCGCCCACGACGCCGTAGCCGTAGACGGCGGCGTGCTCGGCGGCCAGCGCCTTCTGGAGGGCCTCCAGCTCCTGCTTCTCGCTCATCGGGCGGCCTCCGTCAGCAGATAGGCGTGCGCCGCGCCGGCCGCCGCCACCGAGGCCAGCAGCCGGGCCAGCTCGCCCGGCACGTCCAGCAGTTCTTTGGCCCGCCGGTCGGCCAGCGTCCGTTCGGCGGCGGCCAGCTGCGCGAGGGCGTCCTTCTCGGTCGCGGGCACAGTGGCAGATGGCGAGGGCGCCGGCGTGGCGCTGCCCGACGCACCGGGGGAGGCCGCCGTGACCGCCTCCCCGAACGCCCGCACATGCCGCACGGCCTCCGCCCGCAACGGCCCCACCCGCTCCGCGAGCGTCGGATGGGCGGCCAGGACGGCGTCATACCGCTCGACGATCCCCCGGCTGTCCCGAGCGGCCCGCGAGCGTGCCCGCTCGACGACGGAAGGACTGCCGGCGGTGCCCTCCTCGCTGCTTCCGGTCCCGTCGGAGCACCCCACGAGAAGGGCGCCCCCGGCGACCGAGGCGAGCAGGGATCTTCTCCGCGGCCCCGAAGGGACGCTCGGCGGAGGCGGGTACGGCACGGCAGACGTCCTCAGGGAGCTCGTACGAACACACGGGCGGGGGGTCAGCCCGCTGGCGATCACCGTACCCGCGCATCCGAGGTCACCTGGACGGCAACACCCTCCGCGACCGGATACCCTTTGACCTGACACGCGACCTACCCACAACAGCACACGCGGCCGAGGAGTCACCCGGATGAGCACCACCCAGAGCGAGAGGCTGCGAGAGCTCCTGGAACCGCTCGTCACCTCCCAGGGACTGGATCTCGAAGAGATCGCAGTGGACTCCGTAGGACGAAAGCGGGTGCTGCGCGTCGTCGTCGACTCGGACACCGGAGCCGACCTGGACCAGATCGCCGATGTGAGCCGCGCGCTCTCGGCGAAGCTCGACGAGACCGACGCGATGGGCGCGGGGGAGTACACCCTCGAGGTCGGCACCCCGGGCGCCGAGCGCCTCCTCAAGGAGCACCGGCACTACGTGCGGGCCGTGGACCGGCTGGTGAAGTTCCAGCTGACCGAGGACGAAGGCGAACTGGTCGCCAGGATCCTCAAGGTCGACGACGAGGGCCTCGACCTCGAAGTGCCCGGTGTGAAGGGCCGCAAGGCCACCGCCCGCAGACTCGCCTTCTCCGACTTCGACAAGGCGCGCGTGCAGGTCGAGTTCAGCCGCAAGGACAAGAACGAAGAGGAGGCGTAGCCGTGGACATCGACATGAGTGCCCTGCGGGGCTTGGTACGGGAGAAGGAGATCTCCTTCGACCTGTTGGTCGAGGCGATCGAGTCGGCCCTCCTCATCGCCTACCACCGCACCGAGGGAAGCCACCGCCACGCGCGCGTGAAGCTCGACCGGGACTCCGGACACGTGGTCGTGTGGGCGAAGGAGGACCCCGAGGAGCTCGAAGAGGGCCAGGAACCCCGGGAGTTCGACGACACCCCCTCCGACTTCGGCCGTATCGCCGCCACCACCGCCAAGCAGGTCATCCTGCAGCGGCTGCGCGACGCCGAGGACGACGCGACTCTCGGCGAGTACGCGGGGCGCGAGGGCGACATCGTCATGGGCATGGTCCAGCAGGGCCGCGACCCGAAGAACGTGCTCGTGGACATCGGCAAGCTGGAGGCCATCCTGCCCGTGCAGGAGCAGGTGCCCGGCGAGACGTACTCGCACGGGATGCGGCTTCGGTCGTACGTCGTACGAGTGGCGAGGGGTGTCCGCGGTCCGTCCGTCACCCTGTCGCGCACGCACCCCAATCTGGTGAAGAAGCTCTTCGCCCTGGAGGTGCCGGAGATCGCCGACGGGTCCGTCGAGATCGCCGCGATCGCCCGCGAGGCCGGTCACCGCACCAAGATCGCCGTACGGTCCACCCGTTCGGGCCTGAACGCCAAGGGCGCCTGCATCGGCCCCATGGGCGGCCGTGTGCGCAATGTCATGGGTGAGCTGAACGGTGAGAAGATCGACATCGTCGACTGGTCGGACGACCCGGCCGAGATGGTGGCGAACGCCCTCTCGCCGGCCCGCGTCTCCAAGGTCGAGGTCGTGGACATGGCCGCCCGCTCCGCGCGCGTGACCGTCCCCGACTACCAGCTTTCCCTCGCCATCGGCAAGGAAGGGCAGAACGCCCGTCTCGCGGCCCGGCTCACCGGCTGGCGGATCGACATCCGTCCGGACACCGAGCAGGCCGGGGAATAGATCCAAGCCGTTGGTGGCTCAGATCACGACAACAACCGTTCGATCCCTGCCCCCAAGGGGTGAGGTCGGTACGGGGAGGTAGACTTAAGAGTGTCTGGTCGGACGCACGCCCGCGCATGCCCTGAACGCACCTGTGTGGGATGCAGGCAGCGAGCGGCCAAGACCGATCTGCTGCGCATCGTGGCGATCAAGGACGCATGCGTCCCTGATCCTCGCGGTACGCTGCCCGGCCGGGGTGCGTACATCCACCCCGCCCTGGTCTGTCTCGACCAGGCGGTACGCCGCCGGGCGTTCACGCGGGCGTTGCGCGCCCCGGGAGCGCTCGACACAAAGGCGTTGCGCCAGTACGTCGAGCAGAAGACAGTTGCTGAGCAGGCAACACCGTAAGAAGCGTCGCGCGGAACCCCCGTGCGGCCCAGGTACCCCGCGAGTTGGAAGTAGGTCGAGATTGCGATGAGCACTCGATGAGCACGCGATGAGTACGCCCATGAAGTAGCGACGGTCCGGACGCAACCCGGACCTAAAAGGAGCGAAGTGGCTAAGGTCCGGGTATACGAACTCGCCAAGGAGTTCGGGGTTGAGAGCAAGGTCGTCATGGCCAAGCTCCAGGAACTCGGTGAATTCGTCCGTTCGGCGTCTTCGACGATCGAAGCGCCCGTCGTCCGTAAGTTGACGGACGCCCTCCAACAGGGCAACGGAGGCGGCAAGCCCGCCCCCGCCCGCAAGGCTGCCCCGGCACGTCCGGCAGCCCCCTCTCCCGCGCAGGCAGCCCGTCCGGCCGCCCCGCGCCCGCCGGCTCCCAAGCCGGCCGCCGCCGAGACGCCCGCGGCTCCCGCCGCGCCGGCCGCTCCCGGCCCCCGTCCCACCCCGGGCCCGAAGCCCGCGCCGCGGCCCGCCCCGGCGTCCCCGGCTCCGACCACGCCCGAGTTCACGGCTCCGCCGTCGGCGCCGGCGGCTCCCGCCGCACCGGCCTCCCAGGACCAGAATCAGGGCCAGGGCTCCAGCCCGCGTCCGGCCGCCTCGCGTCCGGCCGGTCAGGCTCCTCGTCCGGGCGCCCCGCGTCCGGCCGGCGGTCCCGGCCAGGGTGGCCAGGGCCGTGGTGACCGCGGCGACCGTCCCGGCGCTCCGCGTCCGGGCGGCCAGGGTGCCCGTCCCGGCGCCCGTCCGGCCGGTCCCCGTCCGGGCAACAACCCCTTCACCTCTGGTGGCTCCACCGGCATGGCGCGCCCGCAGGCGCCCCGTCCGGGCGGCGCCCCTCGCCCCGGCGGCCAGGGTGGCCCCGGTGAGCGTCCCGGCGGCGCCCCGCGTCCGCAGGGTCAGGGCCAGGGCGGTCCCCGTCCCCAGGGCGCGGCGGGCGGTCCCCGTCCGCAGGCTCCGGGCGGCGCCCGTCCCAGCCCGGGCGGTATGCCCCGTCCGCAGGGCGGTCCCCGTCCCGGCGGTGGCCCCGGCGGCGCGCGTCCCAACCCCGGCATGATGCCGCAGCGTCCGGCTGCCGGCCCGCGTCCGGGCGGCGGTGGCCCCGGTGGCCGCGGTCCTGGTGGCGGCGGTCGTCCCGGTGGTGCCGGCGGCGGTCGTCCGGGTGGCGGCGGCTTCGCCGGTCGTCCGGCCGGTCCCGGCGGTGGCGGTGGCGGCTTCGCCGGTCGTCCCGGTGGTCCCGGCGGCGGTGGCGGCGGCTTCGCCGGTCGTCCCGGTGGTCCCGGTGGCGGCGGCGGTCGTCCCGGCTTCGGCGGTCGTCCCGGTGGTCCGGGCGGTCGTGGTGGCACGCAGGGCGCCTTCGGTCGTCCCGGCGGTCCCGCGCGTCGCGGTCGCAAGTCGAAGCGGCAGAGGCGCCAGGAGTACGAGGCCATGCAGGCCCCGTCGGTCGGCGGCGTGATGCTGCCTCGCGGCAACGGACAGTCCGTCCGCCTGTCGCGCGGTGCCTCCCTCACCGACTTCGCCGAGAAGATCGGCGCCAACCCGGCGTCGCTCGTCGGCGTGATGATGAACCTCGGCGAGATGGTCACTGCCACGCAGTCCGTCTCCGACGAGACGCTGAGGCTCCTCGCGGACGAGATGAACTTCGTCCTCGAGATCGTCAGCCCCGAGGAGGAGGACCGCGAGCTGCTCGAGTCCTTCGACATCGAGTTCGGCGAGGACGAGGGTGGCGAGGAGTTCCTCGTTGCGCGTCCGCCGGTCGTGACCGTCATGGGTCACGTCGACCACGGCAAGACCCGCCTCCTCGACACCATCCGCAAGACGAACGTCGTCGCGGGCGAGGCCGGCGGTATCACGCAGCACATCGGTGCGTACCAGGTCACGACCCACGTCAACGACGAAGAGCGCAAGATCACCTTCATCGACACCCCGGGTCACGAGGCGTTCACCGCCATGCGTGCCCGTGGTGCCAAGTCGACCGACATCGCGATCCTCGTGGTGGCGGCCAACGACGGTGTGATGCCCCAGACGATCGAGGCGCTGAACCACGCCAAGGCGGCCGACGTGCCGATCGTGGTCGCGGTCAACAAGATCGACGTCGAGGGCGCCGACCCGACCAAGGTGCGCGGTCAGCTCACCGAGTTCGGTCTGGTGGCCGAGGAGTACGGCGGCGACACGATGTTCGTCGACATCTCCGCCAAGCAGGGCCTCAACATCGAGGCTCTTCTGGAGGCCGTGGTCCTCACCGCGGACGCCTCGCTCGACCTGCGGGCCAACCCGGAGCAGGACGCGCAGGGTATTGCGATCGAGTCCCGTCTCGACCGTGGCCGCGGCGCCGTCGCGACCGTCCTGGTCCAGCGAGGCACCCTGCGGGTCGGCGACACCATGGTGGTCGGCGACGCGTACGGCCGTGTCCGCGCGATGCTCGACGACAAGGGCGACAACCTGGAGGAGGCGGGTCCGTCGACTCCGGTCCTCGTCCTCGGTCTCACCAACGTCCCGGGCGCCGGCGACAACTTCCTCGTCGTCGACGAGGACCGTACGGCCCGTCAGATCGCCGAGAAGCGTGCCGCTCGTGAGCGGAACGCCAACTTCGCCCGCCGGGGTGTCCGGTTCTCCCTGGAGAACCTGGACGAGGCCCTCAAGGCCGGTCTGGTGCAGGAACTCAACCTCATCATCAAGGGCGACGCGTCCGGTTCGGTGGAGGCTCTCGAGTCCTCGCTGCTCCAGCTCGACGTCGGCGAAGAGGTCGACATCCGGATCCTGCACCGTGGTGTCGGTGCGGTCACGGAGTCGGACGTCGACCTGGCGATGGGCTCCGACGCCATCGTGATCGGCTTCAACGTGCGCGCCGCAGGGCGTGCCGCGCAGATGGCCGAGCGCGAAGGTGTGGACGTCCGCTACTACTCGGTCATCTACCAGGCGATCGAGGAGATCGAGGCGGCCCTCAAGGGCATGCTCAAGCCGGAGTACGAAGAGGTCGAGCTCGGCACGGCGGAGATCCGCGAGGTCTTCAAGTCGTCCAAGCTGGGCAACATCGCCGGTGTCCTGGTCCGGTCGGGCGAGGTCAAGCGCAACACCAAGGCGCGCCTCATCCGCGACGGCAAGGTGGTCGCGGAGAGCCTCACCATCTCCGGTCTGCGCCGCTTCAAGGACGATGTCACCGAGATCCGCGAAGGGTTCGAGGGCGGTATCAACCTCGGCAACTTCAACGACATCAAGGTCGACGACGTCATCGCGACGTACGAGATGCGCGAGAAGCCGCGAGGCTGACCGTCACAGCACGCGATCGGGGCCGGTCGGCGGACGTAATATCCGTCGATCGGCCCCGGCCGTTGCGTGTACGGTTCCCGTATCGGCGTCCAAGCGCGGCGCCCGTACCCCGAACCGGCGGGACATCCGGACACACATGTATGTGGGGACTCTGTCCTTCGACCTGCTCCTCGGTGACGTGCACTCGCTGAAGGAGAAACGCTCTCTCGTCCGTCCGATCGTGGCCGAGCTCCAACGCAAGTACGCGGTGAGCGCGGCGGAGACGGGCAGTCAGGACCTCCACCGCAGGGCCGAGATCGGGCTCGCGGTGGTCTCCGGGGACACGGGACACCTCGCCGACGTGCTGGACCGCTGCGAGCGGCTGGTCGCCGCGCGGCCCGAGGTGGAACTGCTCTCGGTTCGACGCAGGCTCCACAGCGACGAAGACTGAAGCAACAAGTAAGTACTTAAGGAGACGGACCAGTGGCCGACAACGCGCGCGCCAAGAGGCTGGCGGACCTCATCAGAGAGGTGGTGGCCCAGAAGCTGCTGCGCGGGATCAAGGACCCGCGGCTCGGCTCGAATGTCACCATCACGGACACCCGGGTCACGGGTGACCTGCGGGAGGCGACCGTCTTCTACACGGTGTACGGGGACGACGAGGAGCGGGCGGCCGCGGCCGCCGGTCTGGAGAGCGCCAAGGGCGTGCTCCGGTCCGCCGTCGGGGCCGCGGCGGGTGTGAAGTTCACGCCGACGCTGACCTTCGTGGCGGACGCCCTGCCCGACACCGCCAAGACCATCGACGACCTCCTCGACAAGGCCCGCCAGTCCGACGAGAAGGTGCGCGAGGTGTCCGCGGGTGCCGCGTACGCCGGTGACGCCGACCCGTACCGGAAGCCGGGCGACGAGGACGAGACGGACGACGCCGCCGAATGACGCAGAAGAACCGGACGCCCGACGGCCTTGTCATCGTCGACAAGCCGTCGGGCTTCACTTCGCACGACGTGGTCGCCAAGATGCGCGGGATCGCGAAGACCCGCCGCGTCGGCCACGCGGGCACCCTCGATCCCATGGCGACGGGTGTGCTGGTCCTCGGTGTCGAGAAGGCGACCAAGCTCCTCGGGCACCTCGCGCTGACCGAGAAGGAGTACCTGGGCACGATCCGGCTCGGCCAGACGACCCTGACCGACGACGCCGAGGGCGAGATCACGGGGTCGGTCGACGCCTCGAAGGTCACCCGCGACGCCGTCGACGCCGGGATCGCCAAGCTGACCGGCGACATCATGCAGGTGCCGTCCAAGGTCAGCGCCATCAAGATCGACGGCGTGCGCTCGTACAAGCGGGCACGGGAGGGCGAGGAATTCGAGATCCCCGCCCGCCCGGTCACCGTCTCGTCCTTCGCGGTCCACGACGTCCGGGACGCGGTCGCCGAGGACGGCACGCCGGTGATGGACCTGGTCGTGTCGGTGGTCTGCTCGTCCGGCACCTACATCCGGGCGCTGGCCCGGGACCTGGGCGCCGGCCTGGGCGTGGGCGGCCATCTGACGGCGCTGCGGCGCACCCGCGTGGGCCCGTACAAGCTGGACTCGGCCAAGACCCTCGACCAGCTCCAGCAGGAGCTGACCGTGATGCCGATCGCCGAGGCCGCGACAGCCGCCTTCCCCCGCTGGGACGTCGACGACCGCCGGGCCAAGCTGCTCACCAACGGCGTCCGGCTCGACATGCCCGAGGAGTACGCGGGCGTCGGCACGGTCGCTGTCTTCGACCCCGAGGGTCACTTCCTGGCGCTGGTCGAGGAGCACAAGGGCAAGGCGAAGAGCCTGGCCGTCTTCGGCTGACGCGGACGGTGGGGGCACCGAGGCTGCCTGCCGTGGAGCGGCGATCACGGGGTTGTGCCGCCGCTCCACGGTCCCCCCTCGGTTCCCCCACCCCTAGGGTGTATCCGCCACTCCCCTTCCATTCACCCGCGCGGGCAGGCGCTCGGAGTGAACCGGGGGTGTGGAAGGGGGCGCGTTCAAGACGCGATCTGTCCCGCTGATCACCGCACGCCTACGGTCGAAACAGGAACGTGCGTACGGCGGGGAGGTTCGGCGATGGCGGCAGGGGGTGACTCCGTCGGTGAAACGGTGCCTGCCGCCTCCGGCGCCGACGGCGCGGGGAGCCTGGGGCAGGTGGGCGGGACCGCGGGGGTGGCGACTCGGACGTCGGAGCGGGCAGCCCCACATCCCCACCCGCACCAGCCAGGCCGACCTCCCCAGGTCGGCGGGCGTGGGGACGCCGGTCGGGATGTTGGTCTGGCCGGTCCGGGTGGGGGCGAGGGCCAGGCCGAGGGGAGTGGTGACGCCGGTCAGGGTGTCGGTCCGGCCGGTCCGGGTGGGGGTGCTGGACAAGTTGGTGGGCTCGGTCTCGCCGACCAGGTGGGTCGCAGTGGGGAGGGCCGCGAGACCGGGCCGTGTGCAGGGGACCGGTCGGGGGCGCGGGGCGGGCGTTCCCGGTGGGCTCGGGGGCGGTGGCGCGGGGCTCAGGAGTGGGGGGCCGAGGCCGGGCGCGACGAGGAGCTCGTGTGGGTTCGTGATCTGGCCGGTCGGCCCCGGGGGACCGGGTTCGTGGCCGATCATCGCGGCACCGTCGTCACCAGTCATGAGGCGGTCGACGGGCTGGCCCGGCTCGTGCTGCACGCCGGTGACCGCAGTTGCGTGGTGTCCGCCGACGCCGTGACCCCGCTGCCCGAGCTGGATCTGGCGCTCGTGCGTACCGAGGGACTCGGCGTGGACCCGCTGCCCGTCTCTGTGCGGGACACCGTCGCGACCGGTACGTACGTCCGGCTCTTCGCCGGCTGCTGGCGCGAGGCCCGTGTGCTCGGTGCGGCCTCCGTGACCTACACGGCCACCGACCGCTTCCACATCCTCGAAGACGCCCTGGAGTTGGCGATCGGCACCGCGGGGCGGGACGCGCTGCGGCTGGGCGGCGGGGCCGCCGGAGGACCCGTGCTCGACGCGGAGACCGGCGCGGTGGTCGGCGTCCTCGGCACCGCCCTGCAAAGCGGCCACCGCGACAGCGGTTACGCGGTCCCGCTCAGCTCTGTGCGCACCGGCCCCCTCGCCGACCTGCTCGCCGAGAACGCCGCGACGGTCCCGGCGTACGGCGCCGACCTCAACCTCGCCGGTGTGCTGGAGCTGACGGCCACGTCGGTGGCCCAGGACGGCCCGCCGGGCGCGCTGACGGGTCACGTGGGCCCGGAAGACGCCACGGAGCCGGTCGAACGGGCCGCTGTCACCAGGGAGTTCGACGCGTTCACCGAGGGCTCGGCCCCCGTGCTCGGCCTCGTCGGGCCACCCGGCAGCGGCCGTACGACACAACTCGCGGCCCTCGCCGCCCAGCGCCACCGCGGCCCCGCTCCGGCCCCCACGCTCTGGCTGCGTGGCGCCGACCTGGAGGACACCGACGCCTCGGTGGCCGACGCCGTGCGCCGCGCGCTCACCAGGGCGGCCCGGATCGTGGCGACCTCCACGGACACCGTCCCCGCCGACCTGGGAGACATCACCCCCGAGCGGCTGGCCCGGCTGTCCCGCGCGGCGAGCCGCCCCCTGTTCCTCCTCCTCGACGGCCCCGAGGAGATGCCCCCGGTCCTGGCGCACCGCCTCGCCGAGTGGACGCAGGGCACGGCGAAGTGGCTGGAGGAGACGGGCGCGCGGCTGCTGGTGGCGTGCCGGGCGGAGTACTGGGAGGAGGCGGCCTTCCCTGAAGAGCTGCTGTACGGCGACCCTGAGGGGCACTTCCCGCCCTGCGTCCGTCTCGGCGACCTCACCGACGACGAGGCCCGCCGCGCCCGCGCCCGCTACGCCCTTCCCGAGGGCACCCTCGCCGCCTCCGACGCCTGCCACCCCCTCACTCTCCGCCTCCTCTCCGAGGTCCGTGCCGCCCTCCCGGAGGCACCCCACGCCCCCGTGGACCGCGACCAGGTCTTCGAGGCCCACCTCGATCTCATGTGCCTGCGCATCGCCGTACGGCTGGCCACTCCGAGCGGTCTGCGCGGCGCCGCCGTCCGCCGGCTCGCCGCGAAGGTCTCGGGCCAGGTCCACGAGGCCGCCCGCCGCAGCCTCGGCCGCGGCCAGGGCGGACTGGACCGGGAGTCGTTCGAGGCGGTGTTCCCCTGGGGCCCCGCCCCGAAGCGGCTCGGCGGCGCCGGCTGGGCCTCAGCCGTCCTCACCGAGGGCCTCCTCGTCCCCGCCGGCAGCGGTTACCGCTTCGCCCACGAGGAACTCGCCGACTGGATCCAGGGCATGCACCTGGACCTGGACGAGGCCCTGCGCGCCCTGGTCCACCGCCCCCGCACCGGCCGACCACACCCCCTCCCGGCCCCGCACCACCGCATCGGCCCCGTCGTCCAGGCCCTGCTTCTCGTCGCCCGCCAGCACGGCGTGCCCCAACTGGCGCACCGGCTGGAGGAGTTGGTGCACACCCTCGACGCCGACCCGCACGCGTGGTGGGCGGCCCGGCTGCTCACCGAGACCCTGCTGCGCGTGCCCGACGCGACGCCGTACACCGATGTCCTGCGGCAGCTCGCCGACCGCCTCGTGGCCCGGCGCCGCAGGCAGGAACCGGTGCCGACCGCGTTCGGGCCCGCGTTCTGGACCGCCCTGCGGCTCTCGCCGGGCGCCCGCTTCCACCTGCTGCGCCGTCTCGTCCTCGCCGACGGGCCGCCGCACGAGCCCGGCCCCCGGTTCCTGGACGCGGTCGCGCAGCTGCTCGCCGTCGACCCCACCGTCGTACAGCCGCAGCTCACCCGCTGGTTCGACGACGAACGGCCGTTGCCCGCGACCCCGCACGCGACCGTGGCGAAGGCCGCGCAGGCGCTGCTGTACACGCACCGGGCCCGGGCCCTGGACGACCTCGCGGAGGTCCTCGTCGGCTGTGCGCACCGGCGGGCCGACGAACTGCTCTCCGTGCTGGCCGAGGAGGAGCCGTCGGCGGTGTGCCGGGCCGTGGACCGGTGGGCGCACGACGAGCGGCCGGCGAGGCGGGTGGCGGCGGTGGCGTACGGACTGCGCGCCGCCCCGCACGTGCGCACCGACGCCGACCGCGAGCTGCTGCGCTACGCGGCTCTCGCCCTGCTGGCCCGCCCCGAGGACTGCACCCTGCACGGCGGCGCGCTCGCGCTGCTGGTCCGCGACCCCCACACCCGTGCCCGTCATCTCCCGCAGGCGCTCGGCCACTTCGCGGCCGGCGACCCGCAGTTCCCGCCGAGCGCGCTGGTCCCCGCGCTGGCCACCGACCCCGATCCGGTCCTGGACGCCTTCCGGGAGCGGCTGCGCAGACCCGGCGCGGCGGAGGTACTGCGCACGCTCGCCGACGTCACCACGCCCGCGCTCGCCCGCCGGGTGGCCGTGCTGGTGCGGGAGGTGGTGGAGCGGCGCCCGGAGACGGCCGGGGACGTGGCCGCGTACGTCGACCGGCGGCTCGATCAGGGGCCCGCCGCCCGGGCGGTGCTCCTCCCGCTGGTCACCGGTCTGCTGGACGGCGGTCCGGAAGGGGTGCGGGCCGCGCTGGCGGCCGTACTCGCGGGGCCGGGCACTGCCGCCTCGCGCCCGCTGCGCCGGGAACTCCTCGATCTCCTCCTGGACCACGAACGCGAGCCCGCGGTCCTGGGCGCCCTGCTGCCCGCGGCCGCCGCCCGCGCGGACACCGACATCCGCGACCTCGTCCACCGCATCGGCCTCCTCCTGGTCCGCACCCCGGACGGCGCGACCCGCTTCGACCGCGGTCTCGTCGACCTGGGCCGGCATGTCCCCGGGTTCGCCGCGCTGGTGGTCGGCTGGCTCGCCGAGTGTCCGCAGGAGTGGGCGGCGGTGGTCGGCCCCGGCACCCGGCGGATGATCGAGAACCTGGCGGGGGTACGGGTGCCGGCCTGAGCCGGTGACGCGGAGGCCGCCTGCCCGCGTGCGTCGGGTCACAGCCCCCATGCCGATGCGAGCGACGGGCGCGCGGCATGGCACCCTTAGACCTGCGTAAGTCGCAAGAGTCAATACCGACACGGGTTCGACGAGGAGCGGTCACAGTGCAACGCTGGCGTGGCTTGGAGGACATCCCCGAGGACTGGGGGCGCAGCGTCGTCACCATCGGTTCCTACGACGGGGTCCACCGCGGGCACCAGCTGATCATCCGGCATGCCGTGGACCGCGCGCGCGAGCTGGGTGTCCCCTCGGTCGTCGTCACCTTCGACCCGCACCCCAGCGAGGTCGTCCGCCCCGGCAGCCACCCGCCGCTGCTCGCCCCGCACCACCGCCGCGCCGAACTCATGGCCGAGCTGGGCGTGGACGCGCTGCTGATCCTCCCCTTCACCACGGAGTTCTCGAAGCTCTCGCCCGCCGAGTTCGTCGTCAAGGTCCTCGTCGACAAGCTGCACGCCAAGGCGGTCGTCGAGGGCCCCAACTTCCGCTTCGGGCACAAGGCCGCGGGCAACGTCGACTTCCTCGTCGAGCAGGGCAAGACGTACGACTTCGAGGTCGAGGTCGTCGACCTGTACGTGACCGGCGCGGCGGGCGGCGGTGAGCCCTTCTCCTCCACCCTGACCCGGCGCCTGGTCGCCGAGGGAGACGTGGAGGGCGCCGGGGAGATCCTGGGCCGCCCGCACCGAGTGGAGGGCGTGGTCGTCCGAGGCGCCCAGCGCGGCCGTGAACTCGGCTTCCCGACCGCCAACGTCGAGACCCTCCCGCACACCGCCATCCCCGCCGACGGCGTCTACGCCGGCTGGCTGCACACCCAGGGCGAGGCGATGCCGGCCGCGATCTCCGTCGGCACCAACCCGCAGTTCGACGGCACCGAGCGCACGGTGGAGGCGTACGCCATCGACCGCGTCGGGCTCGACCTGTACGGGCTGCACGTGGCGGTGGACTTCCTCGCCTATGTGCGCGGGCAGCAGAAGTTCGAGTCGCTGGACGCGCTGCTGAAGGCGATGGCCGTCGACGTGCAGCGGTGCCGTGAGCTGATCGAGGCCGCCGGCGGCTGAAGGCCCGTAGGGACGAAGGACAGAGGGCCGGCACCTGCAAGGTGCCGGCCCTCTGTCCTTCGGCTACTGCTGCGGCGGCCGACCCGCGTTCGGGTCGTACGGCGGCTGCGGGAACCCGGGCTGCGGCTGACCGGGTTGGCCGGTCTGCCACGGCTGGCCGGGCTGGGCGCCGGGGAAGCCCTGGAACGGCGGCTGTGCGGCCGGGGGCTGGCCCTGCTGCTGGTGGCCCGGCATCGGCGGAGCCATCGTCGGCGGCTGGACACCGCCGTTCCCCGTCCACAGGCCCTGCTCCTGCTGGGCCCGCACGAAGTCCTCGGCGACCATCGCGGCGAGCTCGAAGTACGACTCCCGGACCTTCGGCCGCATCATGTCGAGGTCGACCTCGGCACCGGCCGCCAGGTGCTCGTCGAACGGTACGACGATGACGCCACGGCAGCGCTGCTCGAAGTGCGTGACGATGTCCTCGACCTTGATCATCTTGCCGGTCTCGCGCACCCCCGAGATCACGGTGATGGACCGTGAGACCAGGGACGCGTACCCGTGCGCCGACAGCCAGTCGAGCGTGGTGCTGGCGCTGCTCGCGCCGTCCACCGACGGCGTCGAGATGATGATCAGCTGGTCGGCGAGGTCCAGGACCCCGCGCATGGCGCTGTAGAGCAGACCCGTGCCCGAGTCCGTGAGGATGATCGGGTACTGGCGGCCCAGCACGTCGATCGCGCGCCGGTAGTCCTCGTCGTTGAACGTCGTGGACACGGCCGGGTCGACGTCGTTGGCGATGATCTCCAGGCCCGAGGCCGCCTGGGACGTGAACCGGCGGATGTCCATGTACGAGTTGAGGTACGGGATCGCCTGGACCAGGTCACGGATGGTGGCACCGGTCTCGCGCCGCACCCGGCGGCCGAGGGTGCCGGCGTCCGGGTTGGCGTCGATGGCGAGGATCTTGTCCTGCCGCTCGGTGGCGAGGGTGGAGCCGAGAGCGGTCGTCGTGGTCGTCTTGCCCACGCCGCCCTTGAGGCTGATCACCGCGATCCGGTAGCAGGACAGCACCGGAGTGCGGATGAGGTCGAGCTTGCGCTGCCTCTCCTGCTCCTCCTTCCTGCCGCCCAGCTTGAACTTCGAGCCGCCGGGAGTGGGACGGCTGCTCTTGGCCTTCTGCTTCTTGCTGTTGACCAGCCGGTCCGAGGTCAGCTCGACCGCGGCGTTGTAGCCGAGCGGCGCACCGGCGCCGGCGACCTGCTGCCGCTGGTCGTGCTGGACGGCGGCGGGCCAGGCGGCACCGGTACGGGGATCCACGCCGGGCTGGCCCGGGGCGCCCGCGTAAGGGTTGGGGTGAGGCGCCTGCGGCTGCTGCCCCGGCTGGGCCGGGGGCATCGGCTGACCGGGCCGGCCGGGAGCCTGCTGCTGGGGCTGGCCCGGGGCGGGCGGCTGCGGATAGCCGTAGCCGCCCGGTGCGGGCTGGGGGGCCTGCGGGAAGCCGTAGCCGCTCTGCGGGTTCTGCGGTGCGGGGGGCTGCGGGAACCCGTAACCGGCCTGGGGGTTCGGGGGAGCGGGCGGCTGGGGGTAGCCGTAGCCGCTCTGGTCGGGCTGCGGAGCCGGGGGCTGGGGGTAGCCGTAGCCGCTCTGCGGGTGCTGGGGCGCGGGGGGCTGCGGGAAGCCGTAACCGCCCTGCGCCGCCGGGTCGCCGGGCTGCGGCGGGTTGGCCGGCCAGCCGCCCGGTGCCGGCTGCGGTGCCTGGGGCGGGGCCGCGGCGGCCGCCGGCTGGGCGGCCGGAGGCGGGGTGCCGGGCGGCGCGGCGGGCGGCTGCGGCTGTCCGCCCGTCGACCACTCGGGGGCCGACTGCGGGGCCGCGCCGGAGTTCGCCGACGCGAACTGCGGCGGGAGCGGCGGGACAGCACCCTGCGGCGCCGGCGGGGGCCGCCAGCCGTCCTGCTGGGCGTGCTGGGCGTCGGGCTGCTCCGGTGCGGCGGGCTGTGCGGCCTCGGGCTGCTCCGGAGCGGCGCTCGGGGCGGCCGGGGGCTGCTGCTCCGGTACGGCCGTAGGCGCGGCCGGGGTGTCCGGTGCGGTGGCCTGCGGTTCCGTACCGGTCTCGGTGTCACCTGCGGAGGCGCCGTCGGCCGGGGGCTGGGGGGCGTCCGCGCCGTGGCCGGTGGTGCCGGGCTGGTCGTCGGAGCCGGCTGCGGATGCCGCTTCGCTCGGGGCGGGGGCGGTCGGTGTGGTGGCTTCCGGGTCCGCGGCAGCCTGCGGAGCCTCGCCAGAGGGCGACGGCTGGGCAGCGGTGGGTGCGTCCGCCGACGGGGCCGCGGGGGGCTGCGGGGCGCTCGTCGGCGCAGCGGCGGCGGACGGGGTGTCGCTACCGCCTTCAGCGTCCGCGCCGGTCGCAGGCGCGGCGGTGTCGGTGCTGCCCTGGACACTGGGCGGACCCGGGGGTGCGGGGGCCACGGGGGCGGCGGGCGGCGTGGGGGCGACCGGGGGAGCGGGCGCCGTCGACGCCATGGGAGGCGCCGGAGCCACGGGAGCAACGGGAGCCGCCGGAGCCACAGACGGCACGGGGGCCGCGGGCGCCGGGGGCGCGGGCGGCTGCGGGTAGCCGTAGCCGGCCTGGGGGTGCGGGGGTGCGGGCGGCTGCGGATAGCCGTAACCGGCCTGAGGGGTCGGAGGTGCGGGCGGCTGCGGGTAGCCGTACCCGCCCTGGGGGTTCGGGGGAGCCGGCGGCTGGGGGGCCGCGGGGTTTCCCGCCCACGGCGGCGGCGGAGGCGGCGTCGCGCCGGCCGGGCCCGCGGCCGGGTCGAACTGCGGGCCGGGAACGGGAGCCGACGGTGCGGAACCGGACGTATCGGGGTAACCGGGGTGCGGTGCAGGCGCGGTGGGGGCAGGGGCGGGCGCGGGAGGCTCGGCCTCGGGCGCCGCGCTCTGCGTGTACCAGGCAGGGGCGGCGTAGTCGATGGTGAACTCGCCCGTCATCTCGGTGGCGGACTCCGCGTCGGACTGGTCGTCGCTGGGCGTGGTCCAGCCCGCGCGCAGCCCGTCCCGATCGCTCTGCACAATTCCTCCTGGTTGGTCGAGCACCCTCGTGCCGTGTGGGCACTCATGTGCCGGGCTGGGGGCGACCGTTCCTGTGGTCCGATCCGACTGAAGTCCCCTGGACGCGAACAACCCACCCGTGGGTTCTGACGTCGCACCCGCATCAAGCGTAAACGCCACAGGCGTCGGCGGGGCAGGCCCGTCCGCTGTGCTCTCGCGCGCAACGGAGCGGTGCCTGCCGCGATGTCGCCCTTGTGACGGTTGTCTGTCTCTTGAAGCCCGGGATGGTCGGCTCTGTCCCGGCAGAGGCGGGCCGACGCACCTGCTCCCCGCTGTTTCGCCTACTCCGCCTACTCCGCCTGCTTCGTCTGTTCTGCGGTGAGCCCGCCGTCGTGCGGTGCGGGCTCCAGATCGAACTCGCCGTCGCGCGCGCCCAGTACGAACGCCCGCCACTCCGCCTCCGTGTACCGCAGGACGGTGTCCGGGTCCAGGGAGGACCGCATGGCCACCGCGCCCTCGGGGAGATAGGCGATCTCGACGCGCTCCTCGTGCTCCTCGGTGCCGGGCGCGCTGTGCCACTCGACGCCGGAGATGTCCAGGCCGTACAGCTCGTCCCGTTCCCGCGCCTTTCGCGCCTTTACGTCCGCGTCCGGTGTCTTTGCGGCGATGTCGTCCGCGTCGGTCATGGTCGGCGGGCCCTTTCTCCTGAGCGAACCTCGTGCACGAGCACCCTACTTGGCCTGGGCCCCCTCACACGGCGCAACGGTTCGGTCACGAACTCGCGTGAGGGGCCGACGCCTTGGCCCGCGCCACGAGTCCGCCCGTCAGTCCATCCGGCGGGGCGCCCCGAGGAGACCGGTCTCCGCGTCGGTGGGCTGGGTCATCACGTACTGCCGGCTCTTCTGCGTGCACCACAGGGCCACGTTGTCGGCGAGGGACGGCAAGGAGGCCGCGTCGTTCTGCGGCAACCGCATGGACTTGCCGACCACTTGGGACTCCTGAGGGGAGATCCGCTGTACGCCGACCACGTCCGCGTTGGCCAGCAGGCGGGGCGCGGTGGGGCCGAGGTAGGGGAGCAGGGTCAGCACCGACTGCCAGGGCGCCGTGGTGAGGCGGCTGCGCGGCGGGCGGATGCCGAGGTCGCGGATGATGAGGACCGGGCTCGCCGGGGACGGGCCCTGCGGGGCGATCCGGCCGACCTGGTGCACCGTCACGCACTGCTGGCCGCCGCCGGCCGCCTGCGCCATCGGCGCCCACAGCTGCGGACGAGCCGTCTCGACGGCCACGCGCGCGCCGATCGCCGCCGCTCGCAGGGCGATGACCTGGGCCATCCAGGTGCCGCCGACCAGCACCATGTCGAGGCGGGTGGGACGGCACAGGCCCAGCACCGCTGGCTGGTTGTCCTGGTCGATGCCGAGGATCAGACCGTCGTCGCCGACCGGCAGGGTCAGCTGCGACAGCACCTCGGCGTCGACGAGGTGACGCTCACGCCGGGGGCCGAGCAGACCGAAGGCCGCCCGCAGGCGCCGCTCGGGGCCGAGCCGGGCGGGCTCGGGGGAGCGGGGCAGATGCCCGGGACGCTGCCCGGGGAAGCCCGGGGTGGATCCGAAACCGGAGCGGCCGGAGGGACGCATGGTGGGAGCGGACATCAGCGGGTACCTCCCAGCGGCAGGGTGGCCAGAACTCCGGGCAGCTGCTCACGGTCGAGCCGTACGAGACCGACCTTGAACGCGGACGCGGCACGCTCCAAGTGCTGGGCGGCCTCGCCCAGTTCGTTCTCACCGCGGCCGGTCAGACGCACGTGCCCGGACAGGGCCAGAACCTTGCCCCGGTGCCTGCTGATGGTGAGCGAGAAGGTGCTCGCGAGGGTGGGCGCGGAGGTCAGCGCGCCGACCAGCCGGGGGAACGCCGGTCCGGCGCCGCCGAACTGCGGCCACTTGGAGACCCAGTACGTGGTGTGCAGCCGGTCGTCGCAGCGCCAGGTACGGGTGGTCTCGGCCGTACGGCGGCCCGAGCGGCTGCCGTCCAGGGCGGCACCGCCGGTGGTGGCCATCGGGTTGACACAGCTGGAGGTCGCGATGGCCCCGCAGATGTCCGCCTCGCTCAGCACCTTGGCCTGCATGCCGGCCCCCATGAGCCGACTGGCCAGCTGGTCGGCGACCCGCAGCAGCGCTCGTCGGGCTCCCTGCATACCGCCGCCGCGGGCCTCCACGGCCTCCGGGCACAGTTCCGGGTCGAGCTTGAGCGCGACCCAGGTGATGCGCAGTCCCGGCGTCAGGCTCTGGGCCTGCAGCGGCCCGTAGGAACGGACCGCCATGGCCTGCGGAGGCAGGTGCGGGGCGGGCGCGGGCTGGGTGTGCTGGACGATCTGGACCGAGGCGAGCCGGATGTCGTCCACCTCCAGCAGGCCCTGCAGCAGATCGAGCGGGATGTCACCGGTGCCATAGGTGGGACGCAGGGGGGTGTCCGCGGCCTGCACCTGCACCAGCGCGGTGAGGAAGGTGCCGTCGCCGAGCATGCCGATCTCGCGCTGCTCGCGGTCCTGGAAGCTGTACGTGCGCAGCGCCGGGTCGCACTCGACGGCCGGGGCGAAACCGGGGTCGGTGCCGGGCGGCACGGGCTCGGCGTTGCGCCTGCGGCGGTCGCGGAGCGCGTGGGCGGTGCTGAACCACTCGGGCAGCGGGCGGCCGCGCCGGCGCAGCAGTCCGGCGAGGACCAGGGGTACGGCCAGCACGATGCCGACGGTGAGACCGATGGGGCGCAGCAGCCAGCCGATCAGCAGGACCGCGGCGGCCAGTTCGAAACCGACCAGCTGCTGGACCCGGATGGGGCCGATGCTGCCGGGGCGCCGGGCGAGCGACGGCGAGGCCGGACTCGGGGGCCTCGGGGTCGAGGACGGCTGTGCCGGTTCCGGCACCTGCCCCGGCCCCTGGTTCTCCTGGGTACGACGGCTGCCGTTACGGCGCCGGGACCTGGTCGCAGTGCTCATCCCCCGGTACAACCCCTTTGCATTGTCTGGCCGCGACTCGAGCTGGCGGCGGATCACCGTACCCCGTACCGTACGGTGCGATCGTCACACGGCATAGTAGAGGCCCCTGCAGGAGCAAACGCCACGGAGTACCGGGCGGCCCTGGGGAGTTCCGCATTCGGAAACAAAGCGAAAAAACGGGGAGTTGACCCATCGATGGCGACACGTCGGGATGAGCTGAACGCTTACTCCTTCGCGCGCAGGCGCACGGTGGCGGCGTTTCTTCAGCCGTCTCCGCACGGTTCGGAAGAGGCGGCGCCGCGCCCCCTCAAGACCGTCCTGCCCAGTCTCGGTGTGGCGGCGCTGGTGCTCATCGGATTCGGCGCCTGGGGCATGCTCAGCCCGACCGCGCCCAAGGGCTGGAACACGCAGGGCAAGAACATCCTCGTCGGCAGTGAGTCGACGACGCGCTATGTGCTCGTGAAGACCAAGGGCGAGAACAAGCTCAGCCTGCACCCGGTCCTCAACCTGGCCTCCGCCAAGCTGCTGCTGAACAGCGAGAACCCCCAGGTCATGAAGATCAAGGAGTCGGTGCTCGACAACAGCAAGTACCCGATGGGCGCCACCGTCGGCATCCCCTTCGCCCCCGACCGGCTGCCGTCCGCCTCGGACGCGGAGACGGTCAAGACCTGGGCGCTGTGCCAGTCGCCGGGGCAGGACGGGCAGCCCGTCAGCGCGACGTACGTGCTGGACAAGGGCGACTACAACAAGCTGCTGCACAACAAGGGCGAGTTGAAGCAGGGCCAGGTCCTGTACGTCGAGGGCCCGAAGGACCCCACCTCGCTCAGCGGGAACGGCCCGCGGTACATGGTCACCGCGGACGGGAGCGCGTACCTGATCGGTGGCAAGGACTGGCGGCTCGACAGCAAGAACTCGCTCCGGGACATCGAGCGCGCGGTGTTCGGCGACGGCAAGCAGCCGCAGAGCGTCAGTCCGGACTTCCTCAAGACGCTGAACCTCGCGGGACCCCTGGAGTTCCCCAACATGGCGCAGGATGCGGGGACCACCGCGCACGTCGAGGGACTCGCGCCCAACCTCTCCAAGGTCGGCATGGTCCTCGTGGCCGATTCCGGAGCCGGACAGCAGAAGTACGTCGTGCTGAAGGACAAGGTCCAGCCCGTCTCCGACTTCGCGGCACAGATGTGGCTGCGCAGCCCCTTCATCAACACCGTGTACCCGGGCCAGACGCCGGCGGCGGT
This sequence comes from Streptomyces sp. NPDC005402, assembly GCF_040606575.1. Classification (NCBI taxonomy): domain Bacteria; kingdom Bacillati; phylum Actinomycetota; class Actinomycetes; order Kitasatosporales; family Streptomycetaceae; genus Streptomyces; species Streptomyces sp. NPDC005402. Next base: position 51,600 of record NZ_JBEXFB010000017.1, on the reverse strand, counting down.
GAAGGTCGGCTTCAACGACATCCACCCGGAGACCGGACAGTGGATGGACGAGATGAACTGGCCCCAGGAGCCGGTGGTCCAGGCCAACACACACTGGGAGCAGGGCGGCAACAAGATCTCGTGCAGCGTCTGGCACGGCGGTGAGAAGAACGAGAGGACCAACAGGCCGCTGATGACGGTCTGGACCGGCCAGGACTATCCGAAGGACCTCTCCCAGAGCGGTTCCCGGACCTACGTCTCACCCGGCAGCGGCCTCCTGTTCAAGCGCCTCACCGGCGCCGACGCCGGTGGCGGCAGCACCTTCCTCGTCACCGACACCGGCCTGCGCTACTCGGTCCCCGCACGCAACGACAGCGAGGTCACCGGCGGCGAGAAGGCCGATACCCAGCAGACCAACACCGCCCAGGTCAGGCTCGGTTACGGCAAGATCAAGCCGGTCGGGGTACCGGCGGCGTGGGCGGACCTGCTGGCGGCGGGGCCGGAGCTCAGCAGCGGCAACGCGGAGCAGGCGCAGGGGTCGTAGGCCCGCAGGATCCCGAACCCGGACCGTTTTCGGAGCGGTCCGGTCGGGCGGCTGGGCCCACCCCTTTCGCATTCAACCAACACACTTGTGAAAAAGGTGAGTTGAGTTGATCGCGATCTTGCTACATACCCCAACTGATGTTCGCTCTGTCAGAGGATGCGACTAGAGTGGAACCAGACCGGACTGGATACGTCTGCCACCATTCGGTGTCGGCGTTCCGAGTGAGGTCTACTCAGAACTCCTACGTCTCATGGGGGACACAACATGGCTGGACAGCAGTTCACCATGACCGAGGAGGAGATGGTCGCGTTCAGCGGCAAGATCTCCTCGGTCAACTCCTCGATCCAGGGCGAAATCTCCCGCCTGCAGACCGTGATCGACACGATCACGGGTGGCTGGAAGGGCTCGGCGGCCACCGCGTACAACAACCTGCAGTCGCAGGTGAACCAGGATGCGAACAAGATCAACCAGATCTTGAACGACATCAAGGAAGCCATCGACCAGAGCACTAAGGCCTACGCGGCTTCGGAAGAGGAGCAGCGCGCGTCCATCCAGAACATCGCGGCCTCGTCCCCCTTCGGATGATCGGACCTGTGCGCCGCGGCGCACGTCCGTAAGCGACCATCCATACATCTGAGGAGACACAGAAGAGATGTCCGGGCAGATTCTTGTAAATTTCGCCACGATCTCCCAGGCCGCGCAGGATGTCCGCAGCACCGCGGGCAAGATCCGTACGCAGCTGGACGAGCTCGAGAGCGGCGTGAAGCGGATCTCCGCCAGCTGGGAAGGCACGGCGCAGGAGTCCTACCGCGCCAAGCAGGCCGAGTGGGACCAGCGCGCCGCCTCCATGCAGCAGACGCTGGAGGCCATCGCCAAGGCCCTCGACAGCGCCGCCCAGAACTACCAGGCGACCGAGTCGAAGAACGCCCAGATCTGGGGCGGCTGACGTGATCGCTTGATGGGGGCGGGTGCGCGGTCGCGCACCCGCCCCCATCGGCGGTTCACGGGGCGTATGGACTTTTCCGCTCATAGCTGGTTCATGCGTCCTGTACAGAAACAAAACGGGAGGACGTAAGACAGTGGGATCCGGGGCATCGCGCGCCGCGCGTCGGAGCGCCGCAGGCACCGCCGCCGTGGCGGTACTCGCCTGTGGGCTGCCCTTGGCGGGGGCCACACCGATCGCCGCCGCCGAGCGCGTGCGGACCACCTTGGCCGACGACGACGTGCGCTTCCAGGTCGACGACACCAGCTGCTCGTTCCCGTCCGACATCATCAAGGGAACGCCCTGGTCCCTGCAGCGCATCGTCCTCGACCAGCTGTGGCAGAGCACCAAGGGCAAGAACGTCAAGGTCGCCGTCATCGACACCGGTGTCGACACCGTCAACGCGCAGCTCAAGGGCGGCGCCGTCGCCAACGGCAAGGACTACCTGCACCCCGGCGGCAACGGCAGGACCGACAAGGTGGGCCACGGCACCAAGGTGGCCGGCATCATCGCGGCCAGGAAGCTCGACGGCACCGGATTCGTCGGCCTCGCCCCGGAAGCGACGATCATCCCGATCCGACAGAACGACGACCAGGGCAGCGGCAACGTCGGCACGATGATCCAGGCGATCAAGTACGCCGCCGACGCCGGCGCCAAGGTCATCAACATCTCGCAGGACACCGCTTCGAAGATGGACCCGACGGTCGACGCGCGCTTCCGGCAGGCCGTCGAGTACGCGCAGGACAAGCACGACGCCCTGATCGTCGCGGCGGCCGGCAACGACGGCGCGGACGGCAAGATCAAGGAGACGTACCCGGCGGCGTACCCGGGCGTGCTGGCGGTCGCGGCCTCCGACCGCAACAACGCCCGTGCCCCCTTCTCCCAGTCGGGCCCGTTCGTGGGCGTCGCGGCACCGGGCATCGACATGGTCTCGACCGTCCCGGTGGGCGGCAACTGCGTCGACCAGGGCACGAGTTTCGCGGCTCCGTACGTCTCGGGGGTCGCGGCCCTGATCCGCGCCAAGCACCCGGACTGGAGCTACAAGCAGGTCATCACGCAGATCGAGCAGACGGCGGACCGGACCAAGGCGGGCCGCGACGACTTCGTGGGCTGGGGCGTCGTCGACCCGGCCGCCGCGGTCAACGACGACACGACGGCGCCCTCGGCCGACGGCCCGAAGCCGGACTCGGTCGGCCCCGCGGGCGACTCCGCCAACGTCCAGGCCGCGACACTGGTCCTCGGCGAGTCCGAGCAACAACGCACGGAACGGTACGCGCTGTACGTCCTGGCGGCGGGGTTCGCGTTGGTGTTGCTGCTGTTCGGGGGCGGACGGGTCCTCAGCGACTGGCGGCGCAAGCAGGGTGTGGGTAACAACGTGGAGTCAACGGGGAGCTGAGCATCATGGCTGAGCAGTACAAGGTCGATCTGAGTGAGATCGAGGGGACGATCACCAAGCTCAACGGCGTCATCAGAGACATGACGACGTCCAAGTCGAGCTGCATGGGCAACACGTACCTGCCGCAGGGCGCGCTGGGTACGGGCTTCGGTGAGGCGAAGGCGCTGTACGACGCGCACGAAGCGATGAAGGAACGTCTCTACGAGATCGTCGCGCATTTGGAAGACGTGTTGGACGACTTCGGGAAGAAGACGAAGAGGACGCATGACGCGTTCAGCGACGCTGAGGCGGAGAACTATGCGGCGTTCAACGGGAAGTAACGGGATGTCCTGCTACGTGGACCGCGTGGATCAGAGGGGGCTGTAGACATGGGCGACAAGGACGTCGACGACTTCAAGTACGTCGAGACGAATCAGTGCATTTCGGCGCAGCACACCACGCCGTTCGGGCTCAACTACGACATGGACCAGATGAAGGACATGGTCCGTGACGCCGACCCGGGCACGGTGACGAGGGTCGCGACGGCCTGGGAGGCCCTCAGCAAGGACCTGGTCGGGCCGGGCGGGATCAAGGAGAGCCTCGACGCCGCCGTCGAGCACGTTCTCGCCCATTGGGAAGGGCAGAGCGCGGATCTGTTCAGGGCCCGGGCGCAGGTGATCGGCCAGAAGATCACCGACAGCTCCAAGTACGCCTCTCACACCTCGATCTCCCTGCGGGGCGCCGCGGCGAAGCTCGAGGAGATCAAGCCCGCGGTCCTTGCGATGGAGAAGCCGGGCAAGGTCTCCAGCGCGCTCGACTACGTCGGCAACATGGGCGACCGCGACGACTCGGGCGCGAACAAGGCCCTCGAGAACGGCGCCGGCTCCCAGCAGGCACTCGACGGCAACGCGGGCAGCTTGTCCGAGGGGCGCGAGGCGCAGCTGCGGATGGCTGTGAAGATGGAGGCGTTGGGGGCGGCTTATAACAGTCGGGCTGCGGAGATGGGGTCGTGGAGACGTGGCAGCATCGAAGAGAGTCAGGACTACCCTGGCGATCCCGGCGGCATTGCACCCGCTCCGGTGATCATGCCCGCAGAGTCCGCGACGCGAAGCCCGCGGAGTGTGTCTTCAGGTACGGCTGGGCGCGCTCAGACCGGCACAATCGGCCAATCGAAGTCGGTGTCGCCGCCTTCGGGCGTTACGGGTGGGGCGCATAAGGCGACACCGTCGACCCCGAATGTAGGCACGGCGATTGACGGCATCGCCGGCGGTCGCACGGGTGCACCGACAATTGGCGGAGCAGGCACGGTCGGAGGTGGAACCGCTGGCGGTGGTGGTGTCGTGGGTACTGGCTTCGTCGGCGGCGCAGTTGGCGGGGCGGCAGGAGCCGGTGCCGCTCGCGGCATGGTCGGTCGTGCCAGCGCTGCGGGCATGGGCCGCGCTGGTGCCGGCGGCGTGGGTGGCGCGGGCGCTGCCAGGGGTGCCGCGGGACGTGTCGGAGGCACGGCTCGTGGTGGCGTAGTCGGTGGCACCCCGAAATCTGGTGCGGGCGCGGGCAGGGGAACCGCCGGTGGTTCGGGCCTGCACAGCAGCCGCGGTGCCGCAGGAAAGGGAGCCAGCGCTGTCCGAAAAGGCGGCGTCGCAGGCGCCCCCGGTTCGCGCACTGGCCGCCGCAAGGAAGAGGAGCAGCGCGAGGGTGAGCGTCCCGACTACCTGGTCGAGGACGAGGAGACCTGGACCCCGCAAACCGACGTAGCGCCTCGCGTCATCGAGTAGTCGCTGGGCGCTCACCGGCACGTGACAGGATGCGTGGGCGTGGTCTTCGGGCTGCGCCCACGTCGGGTACGGGAGAGGAACAGGGAATGGCCTTCACGCGAACGGTGCGTGCTTTGAGCGCCACGACACTGACGGGCGCGCTGATTTTGGCGGCAGCCCCCGCTGCCTCTGCCGACCAAACCAGACGCGACCAGTGGGCGCTAGGAGCATTGCAGGCTGAGCCTGCCTGGAAAATCTCGGAGGGCAAAAACGTCACCGTTGCTGTGATCGATACGGGCGTGAATGCCGAGCATGTTGATCTGAAGAATAACGTGCTCAAAGGCAAGGATTTTGTAGATGGCGACGATGACGCCTCACCTGAATCCTCAGATGATCAAGCCTCCCACGGGACGGCGATGGCCTCCGTGATTGCAGGGCACGGACACGGTCCAGGGGCGGCGGACGGTGTGATGGGGCTAGCGCCGGAAGCCAAGATTCTCCCTATCCGTGCGGATCTCGCAGGATTCGCCGATGAGATCCGTTATGCAGTGGATAATGGGGCATCCGTCATTAATATCTCGATGGATATTACTGACCAGTACTATAAAGGTGGCGGGTCTCCCGAAGATCTAGAAGCCATCTCCTACGCGGTGAAGCATGACGCTTTGATTGTGGCCGGAACGGGAAACGACGGGAAGCGTGGCGTTGCCTTCCCCGCCAATGCCCCAGGCGTTCTGGCAGTGGGAGGGGTAAGCCAGAGTGGTGCTGTCTGGCAGAATTCCAATTATGGTCCCGAGGTTTTGTTGACCGCTCCCGCCACCGGCATTGTTCATGCAGCATGGCCTGGCAATAAGCTGTCTATCGGAGATGGAACTTCAGACGCTACTGCCTTCGTATCAGCAGCAGCGGCTTTGCTTCGGTCGAAGTTTCCTGACCTTACAGCAGGACAGATCGCGAATCGCCTCGTCAAGACCGCTATCTTGCCTGATTCCGCCAAGGGAATGTCTCTCCCCGACGAGAAGTACGGTTACGGAACCATTCGTCCACTCGCCGCGCTGTCGGATGCCATCCCTGCAGGCTCAAGGTACGGACCGCTCAAGACCCCAGCGGCAGGCTCTAAGAGCCCCTCTGCTGCCGCAACCGCCAGCTCGTCCGGCACCGAGGACTCGGCACAAGAAAAGGCAGACCAGAAGCAGATGATCTTCTTCGCCGTTCTTGGAGTTGTCGCCCTGGTCGTGATCGGCCTCATCGTTCTTCTGATTGTGAAGCTAGCTCGGCGGAACAAGAACAAGAACGGCGGTCCTGGCGGGCCGGGCGGCTATCCGAACTATGGCCAGCAGCCTCCTCCTCCGCAGCAGAACCCGTACCAGCAGCAGATTGCGCCCCAACAGAACCCATACCAGCAGCAGCCCACTCCGCCGCACGGACAGTGGCCGCCTCAGCAGTAGGTGTGAACGTCTGCGTCTCGACCGGATCCGTGACCCACAGGAACAACAGCGCGACCTGCGGCAGTTCCTCGCGGATCACCGCCTGAACTGTGTCCCGCCGAGACCCCGGGCGCCGGTGTCGCTGCCCTGCCCGGGGGCAAGCATCGGCTGGGTTTCGATGACTGCTACTACCGTCTCCTGAGTGCGAGACGCGCTCTGGACATCGACCACAACGAGTTCGGCTGGGTGCCGGCCGAGGGCTTCGAGAAGAAACTGCCAGGGTGGCTGCAGCTGCGGTGCCCGTGAGTGGGCGTATGCGGCCGACGAGGGCGTGACGGTACCGCCATTGCAGATCTCTTGACCGGGTGAGGGACGCTCAGCGCGCGCCGGTCCGGTCGGCACAGAATCGCCAAGCATTCGTGGTGAAGCGAACTCCCCTGTCCAGCGGGGAACGCTCGCTCTCACAATCTGCCGAAGACCACGCCACGCCAGCTCCATCCATACTTGAGGACAGTGTCCCGGAGAGGGTTGACCAGGTCCGAGCTGTCGAAGCGGAAGGCCTGCGTTGTTTCGAGGCTGCCGTCGTCTCCTCGTCGGATGTTCCAGTGGGTGGAGACGGTCCTGCTGGGTCCGCGTGTGTACTGCGACGAGATCTTGAGCCTCGGAGGATTCCCGACGCGGCTGACCTCCCACCCTTCCTCGAGGGCGCGTACCTCGTGGTCCTCGTGGTTCAGGCGCATGCGGATGCGGATGGCGCGAGACAGTTGTGACTGGATGAAGAAGTTCTGCCACGTCGGCTCCGCCAGCCGCCACTCCGCGACGAGATCGACGTCTTCCGGGGCGCCGTCGCGGATGACGTAGGGAAGGTCGGGCCGGTTGAGGCCGAGCAGGGCCGTGCGTACGTCCTTGGCGGAAGCCGGTGTGACACCGTCGGCGGGGCGCTGGGTGCCGGTCAACTTGTCGAAGAGTCCCACGAGGTCAATCTACGGGCTCCGCAGCCACTGGTCGGAAGAACATTTGGAAGGGTCCTGTGCTGAGCGGAGATCCGGGGCGGGTTGCGTGAAGTATTGGTGTCCGGTTCGTGGAAATGCGGCTGCGATTCCGCCGCTCGTCCGAGCTTGCGGCTTTGTTTCACTGTCCCCAGTGCCGGCCGGGGTGACTCCGGCGACTAGACTGCGTCGCTGATTCCGAGGCCAAATCCGGCTATGGGGACCCGAGTTGGAGTGCCGGGCGATCGTTGTTTAAATGATCACGCAAGTTCGCCCGCAATCGAATACTCACGGGGATCTTTATGAAGACGCACGTTCTGTCTGCTCGGCATGCAACCGTCGTACTCACTTGTGCCGTTGCGCTCGTGTCGCTCACGGCCTGCAACAGTGGCAGCGATGCTGCGGAGTCCGCGGCTGGTTCCACGCCGTCCAAGGCTGCGAAAGCCAGTCCCGCTGCCGAGCCGAACGGTATCGAGAAGCTCTCCGCGAAGGAGATCTACGACACCGGCATGAAGACCAACGCCGAGGCGGGTTCCTTCCACGAGAAGATGGAGCGCGAGGGCAGCAAGAGCGATCTGCGGCTCTCCGCCACGGAATGTGTCGGCACCGTCGACGTCTCGGAGAAGGGTTCCTTCGAGATCATCCGCAAGGGCAACGACATCTGGGCCAAGCCCGATTCGACGTTCGCCAAGGGTCTGAACTCAGCGCTCGGCGAAGACGCGTTCTCCACCGAGAAGTGGACCCATGGCACATCGAGCAACGCGCTCATGGCGAAGCTCGCCAGCTGGTGCCACCCGGAGCAGCTCAGCGCCCCGGACACGCTCGACGCCGGCAGCAAGGCGACCAAGGGCAAGGTCAGCACGGTGGACGGGCAGCAGGCGGTGCCGGTAGTCCTGGCGGAGAAGGGGGCGTCGGTCACGTGGTACGTGGCGGCCACCGGGAAGCCGTACTTCATCAAGCAGGACAGCACCCGTGACGACATGCCGGACCTCACGGACTCCGACTTCGGCGTGTCGGTGGGTGCGAAGGCGCCTTCCGGGGCGGTGGTCGAGGCACCCACGGACTGATCTTCGGTGAGCGGCGAACGGCTGGGTGGGCAGGTGCTCGCCGAGCCGTTCGCGTTCACTTTCGCGTCCCACAGTGCGGCCGGCAGTGGGCCACGCAGAGGAAGATCCGGTATCTTTCGGCCTGCTGATTGGCATGTCCTTGCCTAGGTCGCCGGGTGCGAGGCCCGGCTGGAGTGGGCGCCTCCCGTCGTACGGATGCAACGGCATCCGTGGTCGAGTGAGCGAACCGGGCATGTCCACCACTTTCACAACGGGGATGGGACAAGGGATGAGTACTCCCTTCGATGCGCCGCAGCACAGCGGATCCACTCAGACGCGGCTGAACTCCGTGCCCGCGGACGGCGGGGGCGGGGGAGGGGGCGGCGGTGGTACGAACGTCGACACCCAGCGTCTCGACCAAGCGGCCAACGCGCTCGTCGAGCTGCGCGGTGACACCGAGAACGCCGACAACGGTGCCGACGACGACTGCCTGAGCGCTTCCAGGGGGCTCAACAAGCACAGCGCCGGAGGCATGGCCGAGGCCGGCTCCTGGGCCACCGCCGGTTCCCTGGTGACCATGGACGTCCGCTGGGGATCCCAGGTCCTCAACCTCAAGAGCCTGCTCCAGGACATCAGCGACAAGCTCCACACCACGTCCGGCCACTACACCCGCACCGAGAAGGAGGAACAGGCCCGGCAGCACTCGATCAGCACGCCCTTCGGGTGATGTCAGGCAGCCCGAGGCCGTCGCCGTGGCGCCGCGCCCGGGTGAGCCCATCGAGTCGGACCTGAACCACCTCACAAGGAGCAGTCGCACATGGTGTCCATCCCCTACCTCGACAAGGCCGACCTCGCCCCGCTGGCCGACGCAGCCGCATCCTGGAAGGCGCTGCCGGCCAAGTACCAGGCCTTGCAGCGGGAGTTCGAGCAGCGGGTCGTCAACCACCTCAAGGGCCACTGGGAGGGGGACGCGGCCGACGCCGCCTTCACCACCATGGGCAAGGCCCGCACGGAGTACGAGAACGCCGCCACCGAAGCGGAGCGCATCGCCAAGCTGTTGCTGGACGCGCACGGCGAATTCACCGCCTCCCAGAAGCAGTTGCACACCCTGCTCGACGAGGCCCGCAACGACCACTACAAGGTCTACGACGACGGCCGCGTCGAGGACGTCGACCCGCGGCAGGACAGCCCGACCGCCTCCGCCTCGCCGGGCCTCGCCGAGGAACGCAAGAAGAAGCTGGACTCGCTCGTCTCCCGGCTGACGCGCGTCCTGGAAGTGGCCACCGCCGCCGACGAGGCCGCCAGCGCGGCCCTGGAACGCGACGCCAACGGCGACAGCCAGTCCTTCAACACCAGCGTCTACACCACGCTCGACTCCGTCGAGGCCGACCAGGCGTCCGCCCTGATGAACAAGAAGGGCCGACTCTCCGACGCCGAGATCACCAAGCTCAACCTTCTTCTGTCCGCCAACAAGAACGACCCCGAGTTCGCACGGGAGTTCGCGGTCAAGACCGGCGGCGAGAACACGCTGAGCAAGTACAACGAACTCATGAGTCCGCCGGCCGGGACCACGCTCTCCAAAGCCCAGCTGGCCCAACTCAAGGAGCTCAAGGCGAACTTGGGCACCACCATCGGTACGGCGACCACGTCGGACGACCACCGCAAGGGCGGGCCCGACCCGGAGATCACCAAGTTCCAGAACGACCTGCTCAAGGCGGGCCAGCGCGACTTCAACGCCAACCCCACCGAGTCGCCGTACGGCCTCAGCGGCTACCAGCTCACCAGCAGCCTGATGAGCGAGGGCAAGTGGGACAAGGACTTCCTCCAGGACTACGGCGACGCGCTGATCACCGCGGAGAAGAACGGCGCCAACGCGGGGCAGAACCCGGACGCTTACTGGGGGTACCCGCGGACGCTGGGGACGACCAACATCGGGGCGCTCGATCCGATGGCGGGATTCATGGACGCGCTGGGGCACAACCCGGACGCCTCCACCGAGTTCCTCACCTCCGACGCCACCATCGACGGTGAGAAGGTCGATCACCTGGACTACCTGCTGAAGGACCGGCACTGGCCAGAGGGCCCCGGCTACACGGGCGACCCCGGGAACCCCAGCGGCTACAACAACCTGGGGCATGCGCTGGAGTCCGCGACCTCGGGCCGCTCGTTCGACGACGACGGTGCTCCCGTGAAGCACACGCCTGAGCGCGCGGCTCTGATGAAGGAGGTCGTCGACACGATCGGAGGCGATCCGGGCCTGGCGAGCGACTCGCCCCGGGACGCGCTGCGCGACAGCCTGGGCAACATGACGGCCGAGTACATGGCGGACGTGCAGGGCGCGATAGCGAACGAGCAGGGCACGATCAAGCCCTTCGGTGCGGATGCCCACCTGGACATGGGCACCTTGGAGCCGTTCATCGCGACGGTCGGCCGGGATCCTGATGCCTATGTCGCGATCACGGAGGCTTCGCAGGCCAACACCGCGATATGGATGCAGCAGGTGGCGGACGGCAATCCGTCCGACCTGAACGCCGCGATGGAGAACGTCGCCTATCCGGGGGGCGTCGTGGCCGGAATCCTCAGCGACTCACGCGACCAGGCCATCTTCGAGGAGCACTCGGCGTCCGACAAGGACTTCAATGACGCCGTGGCGACCGGTGACAAATGGGCGGGACGCGGCCTGGGCATGGCAGTCGGTGCGGCGACGGGTACGGCCGCACCGATCGTGGGAACGATCGCGGGCTGGGCCGTCGAGGACATCCAGGCGATGGTGGTGGAGCAGGTCCAACAGGACACCACGGACGAGGCCAAGCGGGAAGCCGCCACGAAGTACGCCGAAGGATGGACCGCGGCGGGCGAATCCAGCGCGTCGTCGGTAAGGGAGGCCGTCGCGCACTCGGGACGGCAGATGTCGCAAAAGGACCTCAACGTGTTGGCGGGCTCCGTGGAACAGGCCGCGAAGTCCGGGCACACGGCGGGAACCGCCTGGAACTCCTCAGTGAACGGACGATGATCGCTGTGCTGTCACGCTCTTCCCGAAGTACCGGATACCTGGTCGCGCTCGCCGTCACCCTGATCGCCGCGGCAGGTTGCAGCAGCTGGGGCACGCAAACGAACGACGAGAGCAAACCGGTGTGCGGCGGCAAGCTCGACGGAAGCGCCTTCCAAGTTCTTGCCGGCGACGGTGGCGTCACAGGGGAACGACTCAAAACGTTCTCTCCCAAGGAGTGGACCGCAGCCGGGGACTGCAGTCTCTACGGAAAAGAGCACTCCGTGGAGATCGACTACCTCTGGCACTCGGACACCCTCGGTAGTCTCGACAGGTACAGGTCTCCGGGCCCTTCCACCGTCAAGACCTTCAAGGTCGGTTCAGCCACCGGGTACCTGGAGAGGACCGAGGTGCGGGTGGCCAAGGGGAACGTGCACCAGAACAGGGCATGGTTGGCTCTTCCTTGCGCCATTCCGGGAGGGGCGACGCGTGATCACGCCGTGCTGGAGATCGAGGTGAAGGAGCCGCCCCCGGCACGGACCCTCGACGACTCGCTGACCAAGGCCTTCGTCTCCGCCCTGACCATCGCCACGAGCTACCTCGGTGACGATGTCTTCAAGTGCTCTGCGGTCCGACCCGGGGCGAACTCTGGTTCAGCCTCTCCGAGTCCCTCGGGCAGCTGAAAAAGCAGACGGGATGAGGTTCAGGTGAAGTGGAACAACCGGGCGCTGCTGCGCGGAAACGTCAAGCGTCTGCTGATTGGTTCTGCAGTGGCGCTGGCCGTTCTGGTTGCCGGGGGATACGGATTTCAACTGCAGTATCCGGCAGCCAGGACGGCACGGGCCTGCAGTGGCATGCTCCCGGTCGACTCGGTGCTGGGCCTCGCGGGGAAGTCGAAGCTCACCCTTCTCGGCCTCGGATTCCACGTCACCAGCAGAGAGTTCGACGTCTCGAGTGATGTGACGGAGCCGTCGGGCCTGGCGACGAGGTGCGATGTCGACGGAGTCGTCGTATCGATCGAGACCGCGTCCGGTGCCCACAACGCCTACGGCTTCTATACCTTCCAAGATGACCAGGAGTCCCTTCCCGTACCCATGGGCGCGGGTTGGCAAGGATTCATGGTCACTGACGAAGACGGGGCCACCGCATCCGTGCTTCTCAGTTGTAAGAACTGGACGCCGAACGAGGGCAGCGGAATTCTCGTGGCAGCCGAGTCGCCTGACGGCAGCGAGCCCACTCAGGCCGTACGGCTCGATCTCGCCCGTGCTGTGACCGGGGCAGCCCGGCGCGCCGCAGAAAAGACCGACTGCGTGGCGGAACCGGGAGACTCGAGCAAGCTCACCGCCCCTGCTGCCGAAGCCACGACCGTGTCGGCGAGTGATGCCACAGGGACCTGTAAGGGGATGACTTCCGTAACGCAGGTGCGGGAAACCGCCGCTGGGACGTCACCGGCCGAAGAGTGCGTGCTTGTCGGCGCTCTGCAACTGACTGCCGCATACGGGCCCTTCAGCGATGCTTCCCAGGCTGTGGTCAACGGCAAGTACGGCGGCCACGACACTCCCTCGGGAACCGGCACACACACGGTCTGGACATCGTCCACCTGCCAGGGGGCTCTGGGCGTCGGCTACTACCATGCCACGCCGGTCGAGGACAGCGACCGCGAGTTCACCTCGAAACCGCTCACCAAAGAAGAGCGGGCGGATCTGCAGCACTTCGCCGAACAGTCGGCGGCCCGCCACGGGTGCGGCGCCCCGGCGAAGCCGACGTCGTGAAGCAGGGCCGACGAGAGCGCATACCCGACGGCATGGCGGTCGAAGCGATCCGCTGGGGCCGGCCGACAGCATTGCGGAAAATGAGTCCGTGAGCGCCGGTGCGTAGGGCTTTCGCCGCGACTCGTGGCTGTTCCGGGTCCGGTGACCCCTTGACCATGCATCCGGTACGGCCGTGTTGGCATGCGGCTCTCTCGATGCGAGGCCTCCGCAGGGATCTTCGGGCTGCTGTTGCGATGGCCGGAGTTGGGCCGGACCGGGACGTTCCTGACGAGTCCCAGCCTGGGGCGGCCCAAGGGGCGTTTGCAGGCTCGTAGTTGACGCCGTCCCTCCATCGTGTGCTGGTACGTGACTCTTCGGTCGGTGTGCGGTTGCGGAAGTGCACGTCAAAGGTCGTCGAGGGATGAGTGTACGGAGCGGCGCATGTCTGGTGACTTTTCTTTGGACCCGCAGGAATTAGCGAAGCTGGCCGACGCGTTCGATACGCGGGCCTATGACCTGGCGAGTGCGGTCAGGGCGTTTGAGCGTACGACGGGGACGGAGCAGATTCATGACGGCTTCGGGTTTCTGACGGAGTCCGAAGAGGTGACGTCGGCCTACGTGGAATTGGCCGCGGGGATGGTCGCATCGTTGGGGAGTCTGGCTCGGCACTTCGATGAGGTGAGCCAGGCCCTCAAGGACAACGCGAAGAATTCCGAAGCTGCGGACGATGCTCTCGCCGGTCTGTTCAAGGGTGGGAAGGCGTGAGCGAGGAGAGCGTCGCCGAGAAGGTGTACGAAGCCGGGATCGAGGTCGTTAATCCCGGTGGCCGTCCCGATGTGCTGCGTGCGGCGGCCAAGGGGTGGCGCACGATGGGGGAGGAGCTGGAGGAGGCGTACGGCGGGCTCGACAGGAGTGTGCGGGGTGTTCTCGGTGAGCACTGGCGGGGGGAATCCGCTGAGGCCTTCCGTGCGTACTGGGAGAAGGTCGGGAGAGCGGTAGAGGAGACCGTGCCGCTTTTCGAACAGGCGGCGAGGGGGCTTGAGGAGGCTGCCGACAATATCGAGGAGATCAATGACGAGATTCATCAGATCTACCTTGAGATCGGTGTCTCGATCGCGGCGTCCGTCGCGCTTTCCTTCGTGACGGTCGGGTTCTCGGCGGCGGCCGGGGCTGCCAATGCCTTGCGGCTGGGGGCACAGGCTGCCAATGCCGCGTCAAAATTGGGGCGGCTGCTCAGCAGCGCCGCTCGTTTGTTCCGGTACGTTCGAGGGCTGGTGAGGGGCAGCGGACCGTTGCGGCTGGCTGTCGAGCTGGGTGTGCAGTGGGGGGCGGGGACTGGGACGGGAATTGCGACGAGTCTGGCCACTGACAACGGCCCCGAGTACCGGAGCAACGCGATCAACGGTGCTGTGGGCGTCCTCGGCGGGAAGTACCTGACGGGTCATCTTGCCTCGCAGCTGGGCGGAGGCATGATGGCGAATGCCGTGGACGGGGCATCGGTCGGTGTTCTCTCCTCGGTCGCCGGTGACACGGTCAACAACCTTCGCAGCCATCAACGTTTCGACGGATCACAGCTGGCGCTGGGAGCCCTCGCAGGAGGTCTCACCGGAGGAGCCGGCGGCGCAGCTGTTCATCGGGCCACAGACGGACGGGCGGTCTCCACGGCGCACGGCCTGGTGGGTGATGTGGCGACCAACGCCCCCATCGGCCTCGGCCTCGGCGTGGGCGGCAACATGTCCAAGGAACTCGACGGGGCAGTCAACGGTGATGCCAACGCGGATGAGGAAGATGAGAGGCCCGGTGCGGTCGCTGACACACGGAGGGACTCGAGTGAGGATGCCAAGGCCTTGCGGGATCGGCCCGACACGCGGCGCTACGGAGCTTTCGGGTGAGCAGTAAGTGGTCCATGGAGAAGGGCGCGAACGGTGCAGCCCACGCCGCCGGTTTCCGGCTCTTCCCACGTTGTGGGAGGTTCGTGGCCTCAGCCGCCCCGCTCGCCCTTGTGGCGCTGACCGCCGCGTGGCTCTTCCTGGGAGCTACGCCGCTCCGGACAGCACTCCTGTGGTGCTCGCTGATCCTGCTGGCCGCCTGCTTGGTGATTTTGGGTGTGACAGTGGCGTGCGGCGGCGGCCGGCCTCGCTGCGAGACCTACGAGTGGGGCGTTCGCGTTGCTTCGGCAACTCCTGGCCTCGGCGAGCACAGCAGGACGCCGTTGCGGTTGAGCGGCGCGCGTTGGATGTCGGCCCGCTACGCAGGGGCGATGGTCGCCGTTCCCGCGCTGCTGGCTCTCTGGGTGACGCTGGTGGCAGCCGACGCGCGGGGTACAGGCAGGAGTTCCGCGCTCGCCGAGGCGGATGCGGTGATCGAGCAACGCCCCATCGTGAAGGTCGAGAACGAGATCGCGGAGGGCAAGAGTCGGTTTGCCGCCGCGACGGCCGATCTGACCGTCTTGCTCCCGTCACCGACCGGGGGGCACGCTGTGCCTGCGACGTTCGAGGCGTCCACGAATCGACGCCAGGGAATCGGCAGCGAGCTCTACGTGGCCTACGTCCCCGACCGCCCCGAACTGGGTGCCATCGGTGACGACCAACGCGAAGACGTGGAGCGCCAACTCTCCGGACGGGCCGTACAGTTCGGCGACTCGTGGACGATCGCTGGCTTTTGGGCGCTGGCGACTCTCGGCCCGCTCGGCTACTGGTGGAAGAACGAGAGCCTGCGTCGCCCCCAACGCACCGTCGGCCCCGACTGGAAGGCGCTGCGCGTCTCCGTCACCGGGTCGGGCGAGCACATCGACGCTCCTCCGCCCGGCAGTCCGGAGGCGGCCGACGAGAAGAAGCGTCGGGAGAACACCCGCACACTGAAATGTCTGGTGCTGGAGGGCCGTGGCCGGCAGGTTCCGTTCCACTCCCAGATGGCCGCCGAAGCCGCAGGGGACGCCCTGAGCGGCACACAAGCCTGGCTGCTCTGGCACCCTCAACAGCGCCGTGGCCGTGACGTCCTCGCCGAGCTCGTGGGCGACGACGGATGGCAACTGCCGGGCGCCGTTCCGGTCCAGGTGGCTGAGGGGGTCGAGGAGGCGGGTGTCATGGAATCCGCGCAACCGGACCCCGAGCGGCGTATCCGGCTCCTCGACCTCGGCGCCGGTTATCTCGTGACCGCGTCCGTGTCGGTGGTCGTGGGGTTCGCGGTGGCTCTGGGGTGCCTCGCCGCCCTGTTGCTCGTCCCGGACGGTGGTGCATGGCGGTGGTGGACGGCTGCGGCGGGCGTATTGGCGCCCCTCGTCGGCTTCATCGCGCAGGCCCTGGCGAGGATGGACCCCGGCGACGGCGACGGCGGCGCGGCGAGTTGAGAAGACGACGCCGGCACCGTCCGTAACTGCCGGTACCTGGGCCCGTCCACCCCGATGTACGCCACCACCTGGGCCCCGCCCCCGCGTGCGCGGCACCGCCCCGTGCAGAAGACTCCCGTCACCGGTCCGCGGACGACGGGAGCCTTCTGGACGGCAGCCCCTCCGTCAGTCGGTGGTCGGGAGGGCCACCAGGGTGTACGGCGTCTCCCCGTAGCCGACGGAAGGGTTCGGCTCGGAGACGTAGAGACGGTTCTCGTGCCAATAGGGCCGGGCCGAGATCGACATGCCCTTGCGAATGTCCGTCGGGTACTCGACGACGGTCTTCATCGAGCCGTCCTTCGCGCCGAACTCCACCAGCTCGGGCCCCTTGTCGTTGTCGTTGCTGGTCTTGTAGGCCAGGATCCGGTCGCCACCGACCGCGGGCAACGGATAGAACGACCGGAACTCGACCGCGTCGGTCTTCCACAGCTGCCGGCCGCTGTCGAGGTCGTAGGCGGCCAGCAGCTCCTTGCTCTTCGCGCCGCTCACACCGATGACGAAGGTGTCACCGAAGACGCCCGCCTCCGACCAGGGGCCGCCCAGCGAGTCGTCGCTCCTGACGTACTCGGCGGGTGTGGCGGGGGAGAACTGGCTGCGCACCTTCCCCGTCTCGTCGTCGAGGGAGAAGAGGGCGTCGCCGTCGTCGCCGTGCCGGATCAGGACGACGGGAGAGGTCGAGATGACGTCGCCGCCCTCGATCTCGCCGAAGCTGTCCTCGGGGACCTTGTGGCGGTAGGTCCAGCGGGCCTGCCCGGTGGCCGGGTCGATGAGCGAGACTTCGTCCCATTTCTGGTCCCAGTCGGGGTCGTCGAAGTCGTTGACCCGGCAGCCACGCACCCGGATCAGGGCCTTGCCGCCCGTGAACTCGCCGCTTCCGCAGTCCTCGGTCGCGAACTTCTTCGGATCCCAGGCCGTGGTGCCGTCGGCCGCCTTCAGGGCCAGCGTCACCTTCGCGGCGTTGACGACGACCACCTCGCCGGCCCGAGCGACCGACACGTTGTCCTTCGACGTGCTGGCACCGGGCTTGAGGTCCTTGTCCCAGAGCTCCTTGCCGGTGCCGAGGTCGTAGGCCACGAGGTGGTCGCAGGCCTTGCCCTCGCCGTAGGCGATGATCCCGATGTCGCCGGAGGAGTTCTCGGGCGCGACGCACGCCTCGCTGCTGTCGCCGGGCAGCGCCGTGGCCCACAACTGCTCGCCGGTGTCGAGGTCGTACGCCTTCACGCCGTTCGGCAGGGTCTGGACCACCGCCTTGCCGGTGAACCAGGTGCCCCGTGTCTTCGCCCCGAGGATCGCGTCGACGTCCTCGCCCTGTTGCTTGGCGGCCACGCTCCACAGCACGTTGTTGCTCGCGGAGCCGACCAGCAGGTACCAGGCCCCGAAACCGGCCCCGCCGAGGACGAGCACGGCCATGACGAGCAGCACGATCATCCCGACCGGCTTCCCGCGCGTGTTCCCCGGCCTAGGTGCGCCGACAGGTCCGACAGGCCAGACAGGTCCGATGGGTCCGCCGGTTCCGCCGGGTCCGACGGGGCCGCCCGGGCCGGGAGAGCCGTATCCCTGCGGGGGCTGCTGCGGGAATCCGTACCCCTGCTGCTGAGTGGGCCCGTAGCCCTGCGGTGCCCCGTACCCCGGCGGGGGCGCCTGCTGCGGCCCGCCGTACCCGTACCCATAGCCGTACGGCTGCGGTGGCGGGGCCTGCGGTGGCGGACCCTGCGGCATCGGACCCTGCGGCGGCGCCGGAGGCTGCTGCGGGTACCCGTACCCCGGCGGGGGGACCGGGGGAGGCTGCTGTCCGTGCGGGCCGGCCGGGCCCTGTGTGCCGTCTGCGCTCATCAGCTGTTGCTCCTCACGTAACGCGCCCAGGCGGCCTGGAACTCGCTCTCCCCCATGCCCGTGGCCGTACGCAACTGGCGGTCGAGCTGCCCCGGGTGGCGGTACTGGTCGGTGACGAACCGGAGTGCCGCCGCCTCGCCGTTCTTCTCGGCCATGAACCGGATGGCCAGGTAACTGACCGTGTAGTTCGTGGAGACCTCGTCCCCGGCCCCGGGATCCTCGGGCAGCGTGCCGCTGAACTTCTTGCCGGTGACGTCGTTGCGGACGGTCCACGCGCCGAGTTCACCGTCGAAGCGGAACGCCACGTAGTCCGCGAAACCCTCCACGACCCACCAGCGGGTGTTGGACTCGGTGGCGAACCCGCCGGGAGCGGCCTCCAGCGGCTGCACGATGGCGTGCGCGAACTCGTGGTGGGAGATCTCCTGGACGAGCTTCGGCCAGTACGTCGCGTTGGTGAAGCGGCTCCCCGACATGTCCATCTTGACCCGGGCGCCGCCGTACTCCAGGTCCTTCTTGTCGCCGCCGAACCCGGCGTCGAAGGTGGGCATCGCCACGCTCTGGCCGGCCTCCCACTCGACGGACTGCGAGCCGTAGAGGGAGGAGTAGGTCCTGCGGTCGGGTTCGAGGACCGTCACGAACCCGGTGGGCGTCTCGGTGCCCTCGGGGCCGCTCGACTTCCACAGGTCGATGTCGTCCTTCGCCGCCTTCTCGATGTACGGCGCGTAACGGTCCGTGTCACCGGCGTACTTCTTGTCCGAAATGGTCAGCGTGTGGGCCTTCTTGACGACGTGCATGTCCTCGTAGAGGTCCCAGGGAGCCGGGTAGAACACATAGCTCTTGGCACCGAAGGCTCCGGGGGCCGGACCGACCCTGGTGATCCGCGGCTCGGCGTCCTTCGACTCCCGCTTGATGATCCACCGGTACCACTCGGAGACCGGCCGGACGTCCACGTCCTGGATCTTGTGGACGAAGGCGACGTCGAGGGCGACGGTGGCCCCGTCGCCGTACTCGTCGGTGCCCGTGCCCGTCGTCTTGAGGACGGAGTACTCGGCCTGCGCGAAGGGGATCTTGCGCAGATTCTCGAAGAGGTTCTTCTGCGTGTCCCTGGCCTTGCCGGTGAAGGGCGCGAGATACGTGTTCTCCTCGCCGCTCCGCAGCGCCTGGCTACGGCCGTCGAGCAGATCCTGGATGTCCTCGGGACTCAGCAACTGCTCGCTCTGCGGATCGCCCGCCGCGGTGGGCAACGCGCCGCCGCCGCCGAAGGCCCGGTAGGCGGCCAGCCCGCCGAGGCCGAGAACGGCGAGCACGGCCAGGACGACCACACCGATGACGGCCTTCTTCAGACCGCTCCCGCTCCCGCCTCCGCTCCCGCCCTGGTCACCGCCGCCTGCGCCGGGAGGCGGCGGTTGCGGGTACGGCGTGTGGGGCGGCCCGGGCCAACCCTGCGCCGTGGCGGGCGGTTGCGGCGGATAGCCGTAGGGGCCTGGCGCGGCCTGGGGCGGATACGGCGCGCCCGCCTGCTGCGGGTACGGCTGCGGTGGCGGTGGCTGGGGGTACGGCTGCGGCTGCTGGGCCCACCCTCCCTGCCCCTGCGGATACGCGCTACCCGGTCCTCCGGGCGGCGGAGGGTACGACATGAACTCCCTCTCCCCTGACTCTCGATGACGCGTGGGAGCCCACAGAGAAATGGCACATGACGCTCAAGTGATCAACAGCTCCCCCGAAATGCTCATGACACCCTACAAGCTTGTCGGTTTCCGCCCGTGCCGTTGCTCGCCGCCTTCCTCATCCAGGCGGAAAAAGATGGTGATCCATACGGAAAGGGCCGATGGGGGTGGTGTGGGCCGGTTGGGGTGATGGTGTGAACGCCCGTGACGGAATCATGGCCTCCGGGGGTACAACAGTGCCGGTACAGTCACAGAACGGACGGTGGACGCGGCGTTCCGGCCGCCGACCGCCTGGCCGAATCCTTACCAGGGATGGCTAAGGTGCGGGCGCTCTGCCGTTGTCACTTGGAGGTTCTCCCTCGATGCACATGGCTGGTGTTCCGCTCGCGGCCCCGCCCGGTGGTGTCGTCAGCCCGGCCGCCCTCGGGTGGATCGGTGCCGGCGTGGCCGCTCTGGTGCTCGTGAACCTCCTCATCGCGTTCGGGTCGCGGCGACGGCGCAGGCGGGTTCCGCCCGGGCAGCTCCGCGAAGAGCTGCGCGGGGAGATCCGCGACGGCGCCCCGAACGTGCGCGGGCACGTCCGGGTCAATCCCGCCCGGTACCCCGGGATTTCCGCCGGAGAGGCGGAGGTCATCGCCGGGGAAGAGGGATTCGCCCGACAGACCCACGGCACCAAGGGGATGTGGCTCTTCCTGCGCCGGGTCTCCGACTGAAGGGGCCGCGTCGGCCGACCGAGGCGCCGGGTTCTCCGACCACGGCGCCAAGTCTCCGACTGACACGCAGGACCGGAACACGGGGGAAGGAACATGGCCGATTTCAGGGTCAGTCTCGACGAACTGCGCAATCTGAAGAAGAAGCTCGAGGACAGCCAGGCCCAACTCGACGAGGCGATGCGCCGGATGAAGGACACCGGGCCGAAGGACCTGGGAAAGCGCGTGCTCGACAAGGCCTGCGAGGACTTCGAGGACGGCTGGGAGTTCGGACTCGGCAAGACGCAGGAACGCATCAAGGTCCTCAACGATGCCCTGCCCGCCATCATCAAGGCCTACGAGCAGACCGAGCAGGAGATTCAGGGCGCGTTCCAGCACACCGGAGCCCACACCGGAGGGACGGCGAAGTGAGCGACGACTGGAGCGGCCTCGGCTGGAATCCCACCCCTGGCCACCCCCACTTGGCGACCAGCCTGTCGAACAACCTGCTGCACACCGCCGAAACCCTGCAGACCACCTACGAGTTGCTGGACTCCCTCTGCAAGGAGAGCGCCTGGTGGTCGGGGGAGGCGGCCAAAGCGTTCACCGAGAAGGTGACGGACCTCCCCGACTACCTCCAGCGTGCCCACGACTCCCTCAAGGCAGCGGGCGGCCAGATCGCCGAGTGGAGCGACACCCTGCACGACCTGAAGGTCAGAGCAGGTCACTACGAGGCGGACGCCGAGGAGGCGCGCCGCACGACCGACCGGGCCGAGCGGGACTACGAGACGGCCCGCTCCGACCCGGATCTGCGACTGGCCGGGCAGATGTTCACCGACAAGGCCCGACTGAACGACGCCCAGGCCAGGCTGGACAGCGCCAACGACCGGCTCGACAGCGCGGGCAAGACCCTGGAGGGCGCCCGCGGCCGACTCCAGGATCTGATCGACGACGCCAAGCGGCTGGAGACCCAGCACGGGGACCGGGCCCAGGAGTACGCCGACGCGATCCGCAAGTACGCGAGCGAGTATGCCCCCGAGGGCGGGGCCTGGGAGAAGTTCAAGGACTGGTGGAACGAGCACGGCGGTGACCTGCTGACCGTCGCGGCCACGGTGGTCGGCATCGCCGCGATCTTCTGCCCCGTCCTCGCGCCCATCGCCATCGGGCTCAGCCTGGCCGCGGCGGCCCAGCACACCTACCAGTACGTCCGGAGCGGCAAGGACATGTGGCCGCCGACGTCGAGGAACCTGAGCGAGTGGGCCACCCTCGGCGGCGACCTGCTGGGTGCGGTCCCGGGTGTGGGCCCCGCCATCGACGGTACGAAGGCCGCCATCGAGGGAGGCAGGACCGCCTTCGAGGCGGCACGGGGCGCCGAGACGCTCGCCCGCACCGGTGCGACCGTCTCACAGGCCGTGAAAGACGGCGGCGAGGCCTTCAACTGGGCCGCGAAGGCCGCGGACCCGTCCAACCCGCTCATCGCCAGGCCCGTCGAGTGGGCCGCCGCGAAGCTCGGCTCCTCGTCGGCCGCCGGCGCGATGGCCGCGGACGTCACGCAGGCCGTGGCGACCGGAGCCCTCGCCCTGCCCACCGCCATCACCCTCGACCCCGGCTACACCGACAGGTGGGCGACACCCGCCACGAACGCGACCGTCGCGGGCGACGGCGTCATGGCGGGCGGGCTCGCCGTCGAACCCCTCCAGAAAATCTTCGCCGTGGCCAGGGCCCTGTGACGGCCCGGGCGACGGAGACCGCCGGCACCGGCCTGCCGCTACCGCTCTGGTACACGGTGCCGGAGGGCTTCCGGCCGGTCGAGCTCTGGTCCGATCCCGAAGAGCGCCTGGAAGCCCATTACACCGCGCTCGCCGAGCTCTGCCCCGACGCGACGACCGGTCAACTGGTCGCGAGCGCCCTGGGTTTCGAGGCCGCGCTGGGCAGACTGGTCGCGGACGGACTGGTCCACTTCAGCTCCTTCGTGCTGCGCACGGACGACGATCTGCTCCTCACGGGGATCTGCCAGATCTCCGTGACCGACCGCCCCGCCGGAGATCCGCACCTCTACCCGCACAGCGCGCTGCGCGCCCACCCGGACCAGCCGGACACGCACAAGGCGGTCGTCCCGCTTCCGGCCGGGCTCGCCGCGGTCGTGGTGGCGGACCAGGCTGTCACGGTCCCCGGAGCGCTGTTCGGCGTCGAGGGGGTGAGCACCTCGGCCGTCCGCACCGCCACGTTCCACCTCGCCTTCCCACGGATCCCGCAGGCGGTGGTGGTGTCCCTGTCCACCGAGGTCTTCGAGGCGGAGGAGGAGTTCCTGGAACTGGCCACGCTGGTGGCCGCCGGGATCTCCTTCACGGCACCGAAACCGCCGACCCGGGAACCGGAGACGGCCGGCACCGGAGCGACCAGCCCCTTCGGCTAGCCGACCCAGCAGCAGGGCGCGTACTGCCGCAGCTCACTGCTCCCAGAGCACGTCCAACCGCAGCTCACTGCTCCCAGAGCACGTCCAACCGCAGCTGTACGGCGTACAGCCCGCCCGCGTCCCCGACGACCAGCAGGCCCTCGGGGGCCAGCGCGAGGGTGTCACAGCCGTACAGCCAGGGCAGCACACGCATCCTGCCGGAGAACACGTGCCACAGATGCAGCTCGCCGTCGCTCCAGGCCACGGCGAGCACCGGACCGGCGGGGGTGTCCGCGGCGGCGAGTGCGGTGGTCCGGTACCCGCGCTGCTGCACCGGCACCGGCATCGGCTCGGCCGAGGTCTCCCACAGCCGCACCGAGCCGTCCGCCCCGGCGCTGAAGGTGAGGGTCGGCCCGTCGGCGAGGTCGACGCAGGTGGCGGCCGTGACCGGCTGCCCGTGCACACGGCAGGAGCGCGGGAGGTCCTGGTACTCGCCCAGGGACCACACGTGCACCGTGCCGCCGCGGTCCCCGACGACCGCGTACGGGCTCCGGGTGCCGCCGCTGCCGAGTGCGGTGACCAGCGACGCCTCCTCCGCGAGCGCGGCCGAACCGTGGTGCTCGGCGATGCGCCCGAGCGTGAACGCGGTGGTCGGGTCGTCCTCGGTCACGAGCGGCAGCAGCGCGTCGGACCGGTCGAGCAGCAGCGCCGAGCGGGCGTCACGAGGGGCGACGGAGCGCGGTCGCAGGGAGGCCGGGCGGACGAACGACGATGCGACCCCGCCGGTCGGGCCTCCGTCGGACGGGCCTACGGAGACCTCGTGGACCGCGCCTACGGAGACCCCGTCGGACGTGCCGGCGGCCGCACCGCTGTCCACGTCGTACGTCCGCAGCCGCCCCGTCGGGTCCGCCACCAGCAGCCGTCGCTCCTCGCCCGGCACCAGAGCCAGCGCGCTCACGGAGAGGGCCGGCCGGCCCCACACCGCGGACCACCAGTGCCGACGGGCGAGCGGCCGCAGGTACTCGGTGAGATCCGGGTCCGTGCCGACCGCGGCGGCGTGCAGCAGGGCGGCTCGTTCGGCGCTGTCGGTGTGATAGGCCGTCAGCTCCGGTGCGGCACGCCTCCACACCTCGCGCAGTCGCCCGGGCACCGGGATGCGCTCGTCGGCGAGGGCGGCCGTGAGCGCTGCGGCCGAGCCGTGCACCAGGAACCCGGGGTCGCTCAACAGGCCGCGTACGGCGGCGCCTTGGTCGTCGGTGCGCAGTGCCGCGTCGAGGACATGGCGGAGCACCTCATCGGGCGCCCGGGACCAGTCGGGGCGGCCGTCGGCCGTACGCGGGACCGCGGCGACGAGATCGGCGTACGAAGCCGGTGCGGTGTCTTCGCCGCCCCTTTGTCCCAGGTCGATGACCTCGACGCCGTCCACGGCGAGCAATCCCGACGTCCCGACCTCGACGGCCGCCCGCAGATGGGGAAGGGCCAGCAACGGCTCCAGCAGCTCGGCGACCAGGGTCTCCGGTGACGCCGACGGCAGATCCACGGGGCCCGCCCCCGCCCGGTGCAGATCGGGTACGAGCAGCAGCAACGGCCGCTCGTCCGCGCCGACTTGTTCGAGCAGTCGGCCGGGGGAGAGGGGGCCGTAGCCGAGCTGGCGTCCCAACTCCCAGGCGAAGCTCTCGGTCGTCAGCCCCTCGGACGGCACGGTGGCATGGACGGTGAGCCCCGGACGGCCGACGGTCCCGGCCAGGAGCCAGGCGAGCAGTCCGCTCTTGCCGCTGCCCTCCGAGCCCCGCAGCAGACACAGCCGCGACCCGGTGCTACCGGCAGCCCAGTCGAGCAGCTGCTGCCCCGGAGCCTGCTTGTCGTCGTCCAGCGGCGGCCAGGAGGCGATGTCCGGCGTGACGGTCCCGACGGTCATGATGTGCTGTGCGTCCTCTCTACTGCGGCTGCTGGGCCGCTGCCTCACGCAGTTGCCGGATGCCCTCGGCGCGGGACTCGGCCGTCTCCCCGTAGGGGAAGTTGTGGGTCAGCTGCGCCTCGGGGAAGACCTGCCCGAGCCACAGCGAGCAGTAGTGCCCCGGCATGAAGCAGGCCTCCAACTCGGTGTGGATCCGCAGCACTTGCTCCGGCTCGACGCCCGCGGCCCGCAGCCGGGCCCACAGCCGCTCCTCCGGGTGAACGCCGATGTCACCGGCCTGCGTGACGATCTGCTTCTCGCCCCGGTCGTTCACGATCTCGAAGGCGGTGAACCACTCCGCGCTCGCGGTGTCCCGGATGTCGTCCAGGACGAGCGGCCACCAGTGCTCACGGCCCTCGAACGCCCGGGGATCCAGGGCCCGCAGTCGCTGCTCGAGCTCCGCGTACGCGGCGGACGCCTGCTGCGGCTCATCGGTGCCGAGGATCGCGGCGAGGGCCCGGTCGAGCGCGGTGAGCGACTGGGCGAAGGCCGCGGGAGTCGCGTTCACGAACCTCGACTCCTCGTTCCAGTCGAGGAGCACCGCGCGTACGACGCCCTCCTGATCGGCACAGATCTCGAATCCGCGGTCCGACCCGAACCGCGTCCACTCCCGGCACTCCTCCAGCACGACGGTACGCCCGACGGACTGGGCGAACTCCTGCAGCGGAAGGGGGTCGGACGCGGCGGTCGTGAAATAGGGCCCGACGTTCAGAGGAAGGGTGATCTCCCCGATGCGCCGAGTATCGCTGTCATTCATCGCCATTACCTGGCCTCGGGTTCTGCGACATATTCCAGGATGTCGTGCCAGCGGGAATTACTCACGTCGAGAGCGGCCGGGTCGATCTCCCGCATCTGCTCGGTGAGGCGGGCCGCCGCACTCTCCGGGTCGATATTCTCGAGTTCCGACTCGAAGTCGTAGTTCGGGCGCTCCTTCTCCAGTAGGTAGAGAAAGTGGGCGAAGGAGGGGAGATCCTTGTTGAGCGGATAAAACTCGGATTCGTCGCCCGGCAGGCAGTACACGACTCCGGAGGCCCCGTCGAGTGCGATGTCGTCATAGGGCACCATGCCCAGCAGTAGCCACCCCTCGGCACCTTCGGGCAGGTCCGTCCACCGCTCGCGGAGGTCGTCGTAGGCGTCGCCGAGCGTCCTGACCTGCTCCGGAGAGCCGTCCACGAGGTCGAACCAAGGATTCGGGCGGGCCGGGATGCCGACATTGCGAAGAAAGTCCGCACTCGGCTCGTGCCGGATGCCTGCCACCGCCGCCGCGGAAAAGGTGGTGAGCTCGTCCGGATCGAACTCGGATTCCAGGGTCTCCCGGTCGATGGGGGACGTCATCTCGTGACCTGCCTGCCTTGCGAATGATCGGAGTGCCCGATGCTAGCATGTGCCTATTTGTGCCGGTTCGCCTTGAGGCGGTCCAGATAATCCATCATTTCGGCGTTGCCCTGCGCTCTGGATTCCTTTGTGTTCCCGTAATCGATGCTGTGGGTGACATCGACGTGCGCAAGTCTTTCCTTCATCCATGCGCTGCAGTTCGGCGCGGACGAACAGGGGGCTCGTTCCGTGTACAGCTCGGTCATGCGGCCGCCCGCGCCGTCCCGGAGGACCGGGAAGCCGATCATGCGCTCGGAGTGGCGGAAGCCCGAACTGCGCGCGACCAGGATGAAGTCGCTGTCGTCCTTCCTGCCGCTGTTGAGGCGCGCGGCGGCGTAGTTGTTGCTCTCGAACTTGT
The DNA here is from genome assembly GCF_040606575.1 of Streptomyces sp. NPDC005402. NCBI lineage: Bacteria > Bacillati > Actinomycetota > Actinomycetes > Kitasatosporales > Streptomycetaceae > Streptomyces > Streptomyces sp. NPDC005402. Next base: position 25,103 of record NZ_JBEXFB010000017.1, on the reverse strand, counting down.
CCTGCCCGTTCACCTGCTTGTGGTTGCCGTAGCTCTTGTCCGCGTGGCGGGCGAGCTGAACGGCCTGGGACAGCGGTGTGCTGCCGAGTTCGACCCGCTCCGAATTGCTGAGGGGGCGCGGTCTCTCCTTGCCCTGGAGCTTGAGGCTCGATTCACCCGGCAGCGGCCGCCCGGCGTTGTCGCCGTCGAGCGTCAGACCGATGCGGTCCCGGTCCTCCTGGGTGAGCTTGTCGGTCCCGCCGTCCGTCCGCAGCCGCTTGAGCGTTCCGTCGTCGCCCATGAGGTACATGGGCGTCTTGCCGTCGTTGCCCTTCTGGAGCTGCTTGAGGGACAGGGCGGTCTCGTCGTCGTTGTCCCGGTGGCGCTTGGCCATCTGCTTGAGGCCGCCGGTCATGTTCTCGTCGAGGTGCGCGGCGGACCGCTTCACGCCCTTCTCGATGCCGTCCATGACCTGGTCCAGCATGGCGTTGGCGGCGTCGGCGATCGCGTCCTTGCCCCTGGTGCGGCCGTGCGTGGACTTGGCGCGGGACAGCTTGCCGCCCGCCCCGTCGCGGATCTTGCCGCCGGCGCCCTTGAGCTGGGTGCCGGCCCTGTCGTAGGACTCCAGGTCCATGGAGAACTGACCGCCGCCTCCGCCGCCGGAGCTGCCGGACCCGCCTCCGCCGTCCGCGCCGGCCAGCTGCATCGAGCCGCCGGAGCTTCCGTCCGCGCTCGCCAGCTGCATCCCGCCCGACTTCGCGGCGTCGACGCCCTCGCCGAATCCCTCCCGGCCCGACTTCGCGGTCTGACCGAGATCGACTCCGTGCTGGGTGCCCAGCGCGTTGCCGCCGAGCTGGACCACCAGGTCTCCGGCCATGTTGCCGAGCGCCTGGTAGACCGGACCCATCGCGATGTCCATCACCCGCGAGACGACCTCTTCGCACACCTCCTCGAAGATGCGCTTGACCGCGATCCGGGTGGCCTGGGTTCCCGCGATGCCACCCAGCGTCGACAGGCCCAGGGTGACGGGGGCCGCGGCGATCGCCGCCACGATCTCGGCCGCCAGGATGCCCAGTTGCACGATGGCAGCCAGTTTGGCGCCCTCGATGAGTACGGCGACCCCGTCCAGCGCGGTTGCCGCGAGCCGTCCCGCTTCGGCGAGGTTGGTCAGATGTGTGCCCTTGACGACGTCCCAGTGCTTCTCCAGCGCCTGGATCGCCAGGCCCTCGTTGGTCCCGATCAGATCGGCGATCGCCGCATGGGCGTCGGCGGCTCCGTTGTCGATGTCGTCGGCGAACTCCCGCATGGCCTGGGCCATGTCGCGGTAGTCGTCCTCGTCGACGTTGGGCCAGCTGATGCCTATCAGGTCCAGGGCCGCATCCAGCTCGCTCGGCAGGACAACACCCACAGGGACCCCCGTTCGAAAGTTACTTCGAAGAACCTAACTTTGAACGAATCATGGAAACAAGCTGACCATGCTTCACATGACCGGATCTGGAGCCCAGTTGGCGTAGACCTACCGGGCGGGCGGCGCCTCCGGACCCGGAAATCCGTCGCGCCCCGCGTCGGCCGGCCGCTAGCCTCCGCGTGAGCGTGGCCACGCGCGCGACCGCGAGGGGGAGCCCGGCATGGAGACCGACCGCGTACGCACCGACCGTCTGGGAGTGCTGCTGGACCAGTTCGACTGCGTCAGGGAACGGGCGCAGGTACGGCTGGAGGGGCTCGGCGACGAGGAGTACCTGTGGGAGCCGGTGCCCGGCTGCTGGTCGATCCGGCGCCGGAGCGAGGCGGTGACCCCGAGGGCGTACGGTCCCGGCGAGTGGCTGCTCGACCAGGGCGCCCCGGACATCCCAGCGGGCGAGTACTCCGAGGTCGCCCGGCAGGCCGCCGACGGCATGAGCGTCGCCAAGATCGCCGAGGACTGGAGCGTGAGCGTCCAGCGGGTCGAGGAGGTCCTGGCCCACACCGGGCCGGTGGAACCCGACGTCACGCCGGTCACGACCATCGCATGGCGGCTGGGACACCTGCACTCCTGCTTCGCGGGCGAATGGGAGTGGACCTTCGGCGAACGCCGCCGCGACCCCAAGCAGTTGGTCGACTTCACGCCCTCCGCCGCCCTTGCCCTCGACCGGTTCTGGTCGCTGATCGACCGCTGGCGCGAGGAGGTCGGCAAGGTGACGGAGGAACAACTCGACACCGTCGGCTTCTCCCAGTACCCGTACGGCTCCGCCCCCGACGATCCGTACATCTCCGTGCTGTGGGGGTCCAACCTCGAACTCATCCACCACATGGCGGAGATCGCGCTGCTGCGTGACTTGTGGCAGACCCGCTTCAGCGTTCCGGCGTAGGTCGGCCCGGCGGGGGGCGGGCTGGCGCGGGGGTCGGGGGTCGGGGGTCGGGGACCGTGGGCTCCGGGCAGAGACGCCGTGCGGGCTGTGGACCCGGTGCGCGGCCGCACGCACGCGCCCGGCGACCTCCCGCCCAGCGGGTGGCCGGTGACTTCGCCGCGTCCGTGAAGCCGAGCGACCGGACGGCCTTGCCGAACTCGGCGACAGCTCACGCCCGGCACGGGCGGCACCCCCGGCACGCCGGAGGGCGCCGTGGTGGGCGGCCGCGCGACGGTGCAGCCGGGCGGCCGCGCCGTAGCGGTGCCGGAAGCGGCCGGGCGCTGGTCGCTCCCGGCCACACCGTGCCCAGCAGGGCGGCGTCCCGTCGAGGGGCGTGGAATCCCGTCCGCGCCCGTCCCGTCGGCCGGTGTCCGGTCTCCCGTCGCGAGCCCCCGGGTCGCTGCGCGAAGCGGCCGGCGCGGTCTGGACCGTCCGGTAACGGGCCCCGGCTTTGTCACGTCCGCGACCTGCGACGACACGAAGACCGCATGGCTGGCCACTCGGCGGGACATGACCCCCAGCATGCTGCCGCAGACCGACGGACCCGGCTGAACGCACACCTGGTCGCCCCGATCGGCGCGTGCGTCTCCGGCCGACCGCCGACCCGGTATGGGTGGCCCCCCACGACCACGGACATCGCACCACGACGGTTCACGAACGCCGGGGACGCCTTTCGGGGCCACAGCCGGAGCCTGGTCGGCAGGTCGAAGACAGGACCGGAGGCGGTCGGGGCCCGCACGCACCCGGCGCTCCCAGCCGGAGGCCCGCTCCGTCGCCGCACCGGCCCGGCACGCACGCCTGGCCAGAGACTGAAAGACAACGGGGGAAGACTTGTGGACGTCCTGTGGACGAGTCGTCCCCGGACCGGTTGACGCGGGCCGCCCCACGACATCGCCGACCGACTTTGAGAGTCTGTCGATCGTCATCGTCAACCGCATCGACAGTTGGGCGGCCATGAACCACAGCAGCCAGGAATGGGCCTCGCAGGCTCAGCAGCCGGGGCAGCCGCAGTACCCCCCGCAGACCCCGGGACCGTACGGGCAGGCCCACGCCCCGGCGGAGACCGTGATCGAGGTCCCCAACAAGGGCCTGCACAAGTACGACAAGGTCGTGCCGGGGGAGCAGACCGTCATCATCCGACAGGCCGGCCCCGGCGCGAACGGCGAGCCGCTCGCGTACGTCCACGTCCCCCGGGACGCCCCGAAGGGCGGGCGCCGGACGCGCCCGTCGTTCACCGTGAGCGGCCCGAACGGCGAACCGCTCAGCTCGGTGCGCTCCGTCGGCGCAGGCGTCTACGAGGTCCACGGCGGTGACGGCGCCCCGCTCGGCAGGATCACCCGGCGCGGCGGCCGGACCGTGCCCTGGCCGCGGCGCGTCCACTGGAGCGTGCAGCCCGCTCAGGGCGGCGAACCGCTGGCCGGCGAGGTCGGGACCCGCAAGGCGTGGGCGGTGTTCGTGCTGATCTCCCCTCTGTACTTCGTGTGCTGGGCGGTCATGGCCGCGCAGGGCGCGATCTGGCTGCTCCTCGGAGAGAAGGGCGAGGCGAAGAAGGAAGCCGCCTGGGAGATGGAGCCCCCGACGTGGACACGCTGGCGTCAGGCCGGCGGGGCGGAGGCCGCCATCGAGTATCAGACGGGCCGTAAGTACCGTCTCGCCTCACCCCGGCTGGACCCCCGACTGGCCTACGCGCAGGCCGTCCTGCACGTGTGGGACCGCAGATGAGCATGCGCATGCCACAAATTGGCGACAGCGAACATCGCCAGGTAGGCCGGAAGTTGCTGCTCCGATAGTCTGACCGGCGATCACTGACCACGCTACGGGGAGGCACACGGCGATGGCGGACTTCCAGATCGATGTCGATCGGATGAAGACCCTGATCAACAGGTTGGACCAGGTGGACGACCGTATGCGCGGCGCCCAGGAGCGGCTGAACAAGGTCGGTCCCAAGGGTCTGGGCACGGACGGTCTCGACAACGCATGCGACGGCTTCCAGGACGACTGGGGCGACGGCATCAAGCGGATCGCCGACGGCGCCAAGCAGCTGCACGAGGGACTGCAGAAGACGCTCGAGGCGTACCAGTCGACCGACCAGGATTTGCAGAAGGGCTTCAGTCAGAAGTAGCCCGCACCACCGCTCCGACAACTCGCACACGCACACGCATACGCACGCAACGGGGAGAAGACGATGGGAATGTTCGACGACCCCAACTGGCCGGGACTGACATTCAATCCGGCCAAGGGCGACCTGCACACGATCGAGTCACTGGCGTACGACGTGAAGACGGTCGGCGACGAGCTCGACGAGATGCGCGAGATGCTGGTGGGCATCGGCAGGACGGACGGGATCTGGGACGGCGAGGCCGCGAAGAAGTTCCAGGAGAAGGTCGGCGAACTGCCCAAGTACCTCCAGCAGGGCCACGAGTCGATGAACGCCTGCTCCAGGGCGCTCAAGGGCTGGCACGACGAACTCGAGACCATGCAGCGCCAGGCCAAGAACCTCGAGGAGCGCGCGGTCGAGGCCCGTAAGCGGCTCGACCAGAAGAACGCCGACGTCGACAAGGTCAACGTCAAGATCGAGGGCGCCCAGTTCCAGCAGCTCACCGAGCAGCAGGCCAAGGCCCTCTCGGAGGAGGCCGACTCCGCCTCGCGAGCCGCCCAGGACGCCGCCACCGACCTCAAGCTCCTCATCGAGAACGGCGAGGCGCTGCGCAAGTACTGGGAAGAACAGGCCGGAAAGGCCGAGAAGGCCATCCGTGAGGCCGCGAACAACCGGCCGCCGGACATCAGCATCTGGGACAAGATCACGGACGGTCTGAAGGGCGCCTGGGACGGCTTCAAGAACTTCCTGATCGACAACGCGGACCTGTTCTCCACGATCTCCGCCGCGCTCGCCGCCGCCGCCATCGTCGTCAACGTCATTCCGGTCGGCGGTCAGGTCGCCTCGGCCATCCTGGGCGCGGGTTCGGTGGCGTTCGCCGGCGCGGCGATGGCCGGACACTGGATGGGCGGCGCCCCGATGTGGAAGGTCGGCCTCGACGCGCTCGGTGTGATCCCCGGTGTCGGTGGCGCGGGCAAGGCACTGTTCTCCGGAGGCAAGGCGCTGTTCACCGGTGCACGGGAAGCCGGGGCGATCGCCTCGGGGGCCAGGACCATGATGAACCAGATCAAGAACCCCATGAGCACGAAGGTCATCAACTGGGGCCTCGGCAAGTTCGGCAAGGCCGTCGACCCGTCGCTCATCACCGGCGGCGTCAAGGGCTTCTCCACCGGTTTCGGCCTCGGCCACCTGCTCTCCGGCGGGGACGACGGCGGCAGCAGCCAGCCCGCGGTCTCGACCCAGCCGGCCCCGGCCACCGGCCAGCCCCGGCCCACCCCCCAGGTCACGACGATGCCGTGGCCCGCTTCGGGTGACAAGTTCCACCAGACCCTGGCGGCCTGAGCATCATGACCGAACTCACCACCGCCGCCCCGGCCACGGAGGCGGAGAAGCCAGGGCTCCACGTGGGCTGGGTGGTCCCGCCGTTCTTCCACGAACTGCCCCTGGGGACGGACGACGTCGACGAGGCGGGCGAGCAGCTCTACGCGACGGTCCAGGAGGTCCTGCCGGGCGGCACGGACCAGGACCGGTTCCGCATGTTCGTCACCTACGCCGGCATCCTCGACGACCTGCGGGACGCCGGAGCGGTGTACGCGGGCTTCTGCAACCTGGACTTCGACGGCCGCCCCAGCACCGCGACCGTCGCCGTCTACCGCATGCCGCTGCACGACATCACCGCCGAGGACGTGCTCTCGGAGGCCCTCACCGGCCTCCAGCGCGCCTACCCCGACGACGACGTCCGGATCAGCACGCTGCCGTCCGGCAAGGGGGACGCCCGGGCCGTCGTACGGATCGGCCAGGCCCCCTTCACCCTCGCCGCCGAGGCCTCTCCCACCGGGGAGCCCCTGGAGGTGCCGCGCGGCCAGATCCAGGTCTACATCCCGCTGCCTAACAACGCGGACCTGCTGGCGTTCGAGCTGTCCACGCCCTGCATGGAGGACTGGGACTTCTACTCGGAGCTCTTCGCGACGATCGTCAGGACGCTGGACTGGGCGACGGAGGAGCAGGCCGAGATGGAGGCCGCCCTCTCCCGGGCCCAGCCGGTCCCGGACGTGATGCCCGAACCGGCCATGGTCCAGGAGCTCTACTCCTTCTCCAGTCGGGTCCTGGACGGCCTCGGCGTGCGCGGCAGAATGGACGAAGGCAACGCGGTCTCCTCGGTGGCCTGCGCCGACTGCTGGTCCAAGGGCCTGGCGTCGGTGTGCACGGCCCGCCATCTCTGGCAGATCGACGGTGTACCTGACGAGCAACTCGCCGCCGCCGTGGATCGGTTGGACGCGGCCTTCCAGAGCCAGGGCTGGCTCAAGCTCGCGGGGACACCGGGGGAGAGCGTGTCCCTGGCCGCGGACAGCGGCTCGGGCCACCGCGTCAGCGTCACACTGATGCACGGCCGGGAGCGGCTCGTCGTCGAGGTCGTCGCCCCCTGCACCCGCACGGTGCGCGGGCCGGGCGACTCGGTGTTCGGATGACGGAGGAGACCACGGCATGAACGACGACACCGGTGGACTTCTGCCGATCGGCGCGCAGGCGCTCTCCTCGGACCCTCGACTCGCCGCCGCCGTACGGGACTTCGGCAGCACCTACGGCTATGACTACTTCGACGACGATACGGTCGGGCGGACCCTCGCCGAACACGAGTCGTCCCTGCGCCGGGTCGCGCGCGGAAGGCTGGTGTGGGCCGGCTCCCTGGCCACCGCCGTCGGAATCATCTGGCTGGTGTGGGCCGCCTCCGGCAAGCCGGCGAACATGGCCGTCGCGGTCGCGCCCCCGGCCGCCGTACTGCTCCTGGCACTCGCCGCCTTCGTTCAGGTAAACCTTCAGGGCAGGCGCAAGCTCCGGCACCCTTTCCTGGAGGGGTACCGCCACGTTCTCGCGGCGGCGCTGGCGCACGGTGCGCCCGTGACGTACGTGCCCGCCTGGCTGACCGGCCGGGGCGGTGGGCAACTCGACGTGGCCCCGCTGCCGTCGTACGCCGCGCCGACCGGGGGCCCGGCCCGGGGAGCCGTTCCCATGGCGCCGCCGCCCAAGCCCGCGGAGGTCGAGGAGTACGAGCGGATCGCCGAGCAGGGCGGCTGGCACGACGAGGCGGGCTGGATCCTCGTCATCGCGGGGGCCGTCGGTGTGGGCTACGCCGCGGTCAAGAATCTGCCCGCGGCGTACGCGGCCGTCCTGCTCATCGGCCTCGGCATCTGGACGTGGGTGGCCGGACACCGCCTCGGCAGACGCCAGAGGGAACTGTCCCGAGAAGCCCGCGTCTACCTCGACGAGTTGACCAGGGCCCAGGCCGCCGGAGCGCCCGTGCACGAGCTCTCGCCACCCCTGCGCAAGCTCCTGGACTCACGGCTCTGACCGACGGCACACATACGGCGGTGGCGGCCCCCTCTCCGGGCGCCGCCACCGCCGTACGCACGACTTCTCACCCCCTCAACCCACCCGCGCCCCCGCCGCCCTGGCCCGCTCCCGCGCTTCGGCGCTGACGCCGCGTCTGCGGGCCGACGTACGGTCGTCCACGGCCGTGCGCTGCGCGACCCCGAACAGTCGCCGCGGGCCCGGTACGGCGACGACGCCGAGGAAGCGGGGGTCGCCGGCGAACCAGACCTCGCCCACCTCCCCGGACCTGACCGTCCGGACCCAGAAGGTGTATCCGCTGCCCAGGAAGCTGCCGTAGCCCAGGGAGACGGTCTTGTCGGGGCGTTCCGGGTCCGTGAAGGAGAACCGGGTGGTGCCGTTCTTCGCGAGCGAGGCGGCTCCCGGGGCCGACTGCCAGGGGTAGACCTTCAGGATCCGGCGCAGCGAACGGATGCCCAGGATCCTCGCCGTGCTGAGCATGGCCAGGTAGATGAGGACGAACAGGGCCGGGAAGAGGACCCACAGCGTCCACACCGGGGTCAGGAGCACCGCGTACAGCCAGGCCACGAAGGACCCGAGCGAGAGCACGAAGGCGCTGAGCCGGAACGCGGCCGTGCGGCGCCAGGCCCGTCGGGTGGCCGGGTCCTCGTACGCCGTCTTCGTCAGGGGGACGTCCACGGCGTTTCACTCCATCGGGATCAGCCGAAGAAGGACGTAGTCCAGCTCGGCCTTCGCGTCCTCCAACGTCTTTCTGCAGTAGACCGTCACAGGCTCTCTCCCCGTTCGACACGTTTCTTCACCACACCAAAGAGGGGCGGACCGCAGACACGGCCCGCCCCTCTCACCCGAGCCAGAACTCAGCTCTCCGGCAGGTATCCCGTCTGGACGAGCTGGCCGCTCGACCGGCGCGAGATGAACTGGCCACGGCCCTGCGGCTGCGGAGTGGCCTTGATGTTGTTGAACACCGGGCCCTCCGACGGGTCGCCGGACAGCACGATGCCCTGCGCGCCGAGCTCCTTGATCCGGGTGAGGACCGGCTCGAAGGACGAGCGCGAGGCACCGGAGGTGGAGCGGGCCAGGATGATGCGCAGACCCAGGTCACGCGCGAACGGCAGGTACTCCAGGAGCACCGACATCGGGTTGCCCATCGACGTGGCGACGAGGTCGTAGTCGTCGATGAAGATGAACGCGTCGGGCTCGTTGTACCAGGACCGGTTGCGCAGCTGGTCCGGCGTCACGTCCGGGCCCGGCATACGGCGGCTCATCGAGCCGGCCAGCGACTCCATGACCTCCTGGAGCTGCGGACCCGAGGCGCAGTACTTGTACATGTGGCTCTCGGGCACCTGGCCGAGCAGCGCGCGCCGGAAGTCGGAGACCACGAACAGCGCCTTGTTGGGGGCGTACCGCTCGGAGATCTGCTTGGCCATGAACCGCAGCAGCGAGGACTTGCCGGACTCGCTCTCGCCGTAGATGACGAACAGCGGGTCGGTCTCGAAGTCCACGAAGACCGGCGAGAGGGTGAGCTCGTCGACGCCGACCGCGATACCGCGGCTGCCGAAGTCGCCGCCGCCGGGCAGCTCGGACGCGTGCAGCATCGTCGGCAGCATCCGCACCTTCGGGGCCGGCGGGCCCTGCCAGGCGTTGTTGACGCTCTGCACGAGGTTCGCCATGCCGTCGGCGAGGTCCTCCACCTGCGTCGACCCGTCGATCCGGGGCGTCGCGGCGAGGTAGTCCAGCTTCTCCGGGGACAGACCGCGGCCAGGCTTGCCCATCGGCACGTTCTCGGCGCGCTTGCGGTCGAACTCCGACTCCATCGCGTCACCGAGGCGCAGTTCGAGCCGGCTGAGGATCTGGTCGCGCAGCGCCGGCCGCATCTCCGTGTAGCGGGTCGCGGTGATGACCAGGTGGATGCCGAAGCCGAGACCACGCTGAGCGATGTCCGCGATGACCGGGTCGAGCATCTCGTAGTCGTTCTTGAACGTCGCCCAGCCATCGATGACCAGGAAGACGTCGCCCCACTGCTGGTCGGGGTAGTGCCCCTGGGCCCGGCGGGAGCGGAAGGTGTTCATGGAGTCGATGCTCTTGGAGCGGAAGAACTCCTCACGGGCATTGAGGATGCCGTGCACCTCCGCGACCGTACGACGCACCTTCTCCTGGTCCAGACGGGAGGCCACGCCGCCCACATGGGCCAGGTTCTCCAGGGCGAGCATGCCGCCGCCGCCGAAGTCGAGGGCGTAGAACTGCACTTCGGCCGGGGTGTGCGTGAGGGAGAACGACGTGATCATCGTGCGCACGAGCGTCGACTTGCCGGACTGCGGGCCGCCCACGATCAGCGCGTGACCGGCGGAGCCCGACAGGTCCGCGTACATCACGTCACGGCGCTGCTCGAACGGCTTGTCGACCAGGCCGACCGGGACGATCAGCTTGCTCTGGGCGTGGTAGCCCTCGGCGTGCAGACCGCGCTCCGCGCTGATGTTGAGCGCCGGCAGCACCCCGTCGAGGCTGAACGGCTCGTCCAGCGGCGGCAGCCACACCTGGTGGGCGGGCGGACCCTGCCCGTCCAGGCGGCTGACGATGACGTCGAGGACGGTGTCGGCGAGCGCGTCGTCGATCTGGTTGATGCGCGTCTCCGGCTCCGGCTCGGCGAGGATGCGCACCGGCACCGGCGCCGCGGTGAACAGCACGGGGGAGCGGTCGATCCGGCCGCCGCCCTGCGCCATCGGCCCGTTCGGCCGGTAGGTGCCCGACACGTACGCGGCCTTGAACTGCACCATCGTCTCGGTGTCGTACTTGAGGATGCCCGCGCCGGGGACGTTCGGCAGGTGGTAGGCGTCGGGCACACCGATCGCCGTACGGGACTCGGCCGCCGAGAAGGTGCGCAGACCGATGCGGTACGACAGGAAGGTGTCGAGGCCGCGCAGCTTGCCCTCTTCGAGTCGCTGCGAGGCGAGCAGCATGTGCACACCCAGCGAACGGCCGATACGGCCGATCTGGATGAACATCTCGATGAAGTCCGGCTTGGCGGCGAGGAGTTCGCTGAACTCGTCGATGATCAGGACGAGCGAGGGCAGCGGGTCGAGCGCGGCACCGGCGGCACGGGCCTTCTCGTAGTCGGTGATGTTCTGGTAGTTGCCCGCCTGCCGCAGCAGTTCCTGACGGCGGTTCAGCTCACCGGTGATGGAGTCGCGCATGCGGTCCACGAGCGTGAGCTCGTCGGCCAGGTTGGTGATGACCGCCGAGACGTGCGGCATGTTGCCCATGCCGGTGAAGGTGGCACCACCCTTGAAGTCCGCCAGGACGAAGTTGAGCGTCTCGGAGGAGTGCGTGACCGCGAGTCCGAGGACCAGCGTGCGCAGCAGCTCCGACTTGCCGGAACCGGTGGCGCCGACGCACAGGCCGTGCGGGCCCATGCCCTCCTGCGAGGCCTCCTTGAGGTCCAGCATGACCGGCTCGCCGCTCTCGCCGAGACCGATCGGCACCCGCAGCCGCTCGTGCAGTGTGCGCGGCCGCCAGGTGCGCGAGACGTCCACGCTCGCCGCGTCACCGATCTGCATGAGATCGGTGAAGTCCAGGTTGGCGAGCAGCGGTTCGTCCGCGTCGGCGGCACCGAGCCGCAGCGGCGCGAGCTGACGGGACAGCGACTCGGCCTGCGCCTGCGACAGCACGTCGGGGACACCGGTGAAGACACCCGTGCCCGCCTCCAGCTCCATCGCCTCGGGCCACACCCGTACCGACAGCGAGCCGCGCTCCTCGCCGAGGTCACCGGGCACCACCTCGAGGATGGTCACGCCCTGCAGGCCCTCAGCCGAGGCGAGGACCGAGTCCGCGGGCACCCCGCCGCCGTCCAGGACGACGACCAGGTGCGGCTGGTCGAGCACCGGCGAGCCGTCCCGGCTCCAGCGCGGGCGGCCCTCCAGCTGGTGGGCGATCATCTCCTCCAGCTCGCCGAGGTCGAAGCAGAGCAGACGCCGGGTACCGGCGCCGTCGGACTCCTTGTGCTGCATGTGCGGCAGCCACTTGGTCCACTCCCAGTCCACCGCCGCGCCCGGCGAGGCCACGACCGCGATCACCATGTCCTCGGGCGAGTGCAGCGAGGCCAGTTGGCCGACGACCGACCGGGTCTGGCCGTAGACCGTCTCGGCGTCGCCGGAGATCGTCACGTGGTAGAAGGAGCGCAGCCCGATCGCCAGCGGGAGTTCACCGAGCGTGCCGTAGCTCGCGATGAACTGCTGCATCGCGTGGGCGGTCAGCGGCTCCAGCTCGTCCACCGGCGCGGTGTCGGGCGCGACCAGCGGCGTCGCCAGCTGTTGCGGGCCGAGGCCGATGCGCACCTGCGCGAAGTCCGGGTCCGTGGAACGGCGTTCCCACAGCCGAGAGCCCTCGGCGACCAGCGCCCACAACTGCTCCGGCGCCGGGTGCAGGTAGTACTGGGCGTCCCGCTGCTTGTGCACCGTGCGCCGCACCTCACGCCGCTTCTGCGCCAGGTACTTGAGGTAGTCGCGCCGGGCCTCGGCCATCTGACCGGACGGCCCCTTGCGGGCCCGCACGATCTGGGCGACCAGCATGGCGACCGTGGACGCCATCATCATCATGCCCATGATCTTCATGAAGCCCTGGGCACCCGGCATGAAGAAGAACGCCGCCGACGAACCCATGCCCAGCATGGGCAGCAGGTTCATCAGCAGACTGTCGTCCTCGGTACGAGGGAGTTCGGGAGGGGACTCGAGCTTGACCTCCTCACTCGGCACCTCCGGCGGGTAAACCCGCGGCGGGCGCTTGACGATGACAACGCTCACCGATCCACCAGTCCTTCACGCAATAGCAATGTCGAACCGCCCCCGTCGTGACGGCCCCCGTACGTCTCTCGACTCATGGGGCTCAGCCCACTCATGAGTCGGGCGTTGATCCTACTGTTCTGCGGGGCCGTTGAGCCGGGAGGGGATGAGGAGATGCCGCAAGAGGACGGTAGGGTGACGCTCCAAACGAAGCGCGGAGCGGGAATCGCCCTGGCAAACCGCGACGAATCACCGAGTACTGGACTAGGGGGAACCGTCAGGTGAGTACGGTTTCAGCAACCGGATTCTGCCGGGTCACGGTGGCGGCACCGAACAGCCGGATCGATGTGGCACTCCCCGAGGACGTGCCGCTCTCTGACGTATACCCGGAGATCCTGCGGCTGTCGGGACAGACTCCCGAAGAGGCCGCGCCCACCGGGTACAACCTCGTACGCAGGGACGGCTCCGTCCTCGACGACGGGCGCTCGCTCTCCGAACAGCAGATACGCGATGGCGAATTGCTGCTCCTGCGGCCCTTCTCGGACTCGCTGCCGCCCGCCGTCTTCGACGATGTCGTCGACGCCGTGGCCGCCGCCGTCGAGGCCGACCGGCGCAGTTGGAACGACGGCATGATGCGCGTCGTCGGCCTGACCGCCGGCGCACTGCTGCTGACCATGATGGCGCTGGCGCTGTGGTTCTCGGAGCCGCTGCGCCACGACATGCACGGCCTGCCCGGCGTCATCGCCGGCGTCACCGGCATCATCCTCGTCGCGCTCGCCTCCGTACGCGCACGGGTCTACGACGACCACCACGCGGCCGTGGCCCTCGGACTCGCCTCGCTGCCGCACCTGATGGTCGGCGGCTCCGGCGTCATGAGCCTCGACGCGGGCGAAGGCCCCGGACGGCTCAACCTCCTCGTCGGCTTCGCCGTCGTCCTCGTCGCCGCGGTGCTGCTCGTCCTGATGCTGCCGCAGAACGACGCGCCCTTCATCGCCGCCGCGTTCGGCTCCGGCGTCGGCGTCCTCGCCACCTTCGCCGCGATCGTCTCCGAGGCCGAGCCGCGTGAGACCGCCGCCGTCACCGCCGTCGTCATGGTCGCCGTCATCGGCTTCCTGCCCGGCTGGTCCGCCCGCTTCTCCCGGCTGCCCATCGGCTTCCGCTCGCCCGACCAGATCGCCAAGCGCGGCCGCGCCGAGGACCAGCAGGAGCAGGAGCCGGTCGACTACCGGCTCATCACCGACCAGGCCCGCCGCGGCCACGAACTGCTGCTCGGCCTCGTCGGCGGCTGCGCGGTCACCGGCGTCGCCTCCGCGGGCGTGGTGCTCGGCTTCTCCAGCAGCGGCTGGGCCCAGCTGCTGTCCCTGGCGGCCGGCCTCGCCATGCTGATGCGGGCCCGTCTCTTCCTGTACACGTCCCAGGTCGTGACCCTGATGATCTCGGGCATCATCACCGTCAGCCTGCTGGTCCTCGGCCTCGCCCTGAACCCGCCGGCCGACATCATCAAGGACCTCGTCTACGACCACAACAGCGCCCCGCTGGACATCCGCACCGTCTGGCTGTCGGCCGCGGTGGCCCTGGGTGCCACGCTCCTCGTGGCCGTCGCCCTGATCGTGCCGCGCAAGGGCGTCACCCCGTTCTGGGGCCGGATGCTCGACCTGAGCGAGGGCGCGGTGCTGCTCTCCCTCGTCCCGCTCTGCCTCGCGGTCCTCGACCTGTACGCGGCGGCCCGCGGCATGACCAGCTGACGACCCGGGCACCTCGCGGCGGCCGTCACCCACTCGGGTGGCGGCCGCCGTGTCATGTGTACGACGCGGGCGTGGGCCGGGGCACTGTCGCCGGGCTGATACCCTGGCTGACGGCCGTTTGTGTACGCACCCCCGGAGCTGATCGCTCTGGAGGCCGCGCCCAGCGGATCCCCGCCTCCCGAGTAACGGAAGCACCCCTGAGAAGTGGACCAGGGGCACTCGGTGGCTACCCAAGAGACTACGAGGAGTACGCGTGTCGCTCGACGCCGCTACGAAGAAGCAGATCATGACCGAGTTCGGCCAGAAGGAGGGCGACACCGGCTCCCCCGAGGTCCAGGTCGCGATGCTCTCGCGCCGTATCTCGGACCTGACCGAGCACCTCAAGACCCACAAGCACGACCACCACTCCCGTCGTGGTCTGCTGATCCTGGTCGGTCAGCGCCGTCGCCTTCTCCAGTACCTGGCGAAGAAGGACATCCAGCGCTTCCGTGCGCTGGTCGACCGCCTCGGCATCCGCCGCGGTGCGGCGGGCGCCAAGTAGGACGCCGTGAGGGGAGCGGTTCCCGAAACGATCGGGGACCGCTCCCTTTGCCGTACGTGCTCACCGCGCGTGCGGAAACGTGCGCGGTGTCACACCCACTTTGTAGTGTGGTAGCACAACGCAGTACCACGAGGAGAAGTGCACCTCGCCGCCGCCGGTCCTCGGTAGTGGCCCCCGGGCCTTGCGAACCCGGGTGCTTCGATCGAAGACCGGCCCGCACCAGATGGAGCGCTTCTCCGCGCACGTCCCCCCGCCACACGGGCGGATCGGGACAAAAGACGATACGCAGACGAAAAGTAACGGAGAGCACCTAGTGGAGAACGAGACCCACTACGCCGAGGCCGTCATCGACAACGGCTCCTTCGGCACCCGCACCATCCGCTTCGAGACGGGCCGCCTCGCCAAGCAGGCCGCCGGCTCCGCCGTGGCGTACCTGGACGACGACACCATGGTGCTGTCGGCCACCACCGCCTCCAAGAACCCCAAGGACCAGCTCGACTTCTTCCCCCTGACGGTGGACGTCGAGGAGCGGATGTACGCCGCCGGCAAGATCCCCGGCAGCTTCTTCCGCCGTGAGGGCCGCCCCTCCGAGGACGCCATCCTCACCTGCCGCCTGATCGACCGCCCGCTGCGCCCCTCCTTCAAGAAGGGCCTGCGCAACGAGATCCAGGTCGTCGCCACGATCATGGCCCTCAACCCCGACCACCTGTACGACGTCGTGGCGATCAACGCCGCCTCCGCGTCCACCCAGCTGGCCGGTCTGCCCTTCTCCGGCCCGATCGGCGGCGTCCGCGTCGCGCTGATCAACGGCCAGTGGGTGGCCTTCCCGACGCACACCGAGCTCGAGGACGCCGTCTTCGACATGGTCGTCGCGGGTCGTGTCCTGGACGACGGCGACGTCGCGATCATGATGGTCGAGGCCGAGGCCACCGAGAAGACCATCCAGCTGGTCCAGGGCGGCGCCGAGGCCCCCACCGAGGAGGTCGTCGCCTCCGGTCTGGACGCCGCGAAGCCCTTCATCAAGGTCCTCTGCAAGGCCCAGGCCGACCTCGCGTCGAAGGCCGCCAAGCCCACCGGCGAGTTCCCGGTCTTCCTCGACTACCAGGACGACGTCCTGGAGGCGCTCGCCGCCGCCGTCAAGCCGGAGCTCGCCTCCGCGCTGACGATCGCCGGCAAGCAGGAGCGCGAGGCCGAGCTGGACCGCGTCAAGGGCCTTGCCGCCGAAAAGCTCCTGCCGGAGTTCGAGGGCCGCGAGAAGGAGATCTCCGCCGCGTACCGCTCGCTCACCAAGCAGCTGGTCCGTGAGCGCGTCATCAAGGAGAAGACGCGCATCGACGGCCGTGGGGTGACGGACATCCGTACCCTCGCCGCCGAGGTCGAGGCCATCCCGCGCGTGCACGGCTCGGCGCTGTTCGAGCGTGGCGAGACCCAGATCCTGGGCGTCACCACCCTCAACATGCTCCGTATGGAGCAGCAGCTGGACACCCTCTCCCCGGTGACCCGCAAGCGCTACATGCACAACTACAACTTCCCGCCGTACTCCGTCGGCGAGACCGGCCGCGTGGGCTCGCCCAAGCGCCGCGAGATCGGCCACGGCGCCCTCGCCGAGCGCGCCATCGTCCCGGTCCTGCCGACGCGCGAGGAGTTCCCCTACGCGATCCGCCAGGTGTCCGAGGCCCTCGGCTCCAACGGCTCGACGTCCATGGGCTCGGTCTGCGCCTCCACCATGTCGCTGCTGAACGCCGGTGTGCCCCTCAAGGCCCCCGTCGCCGGTATCGCCATGGGCCTGATCTCCCAGGAGATCAACGGCGAGACGCACTACGTCGCCCTCACCGACATCCTCGGTGCGGAGGACGCCTTCGGCGACATGGACTTCAAGGTCGCCGGCACCAAGGAGTTCGTCACCGCCCTCCAGCTCGACACCAAGCTGGACGGCATCCCCGCCTCCGTCCTGGCCGCCGCCCTCAAGCAGGCCCGTGACGCCCGCCTCCACATCCTCGACGTGATGATGGAAGCGATCGACACGCCGGACGAGATGTCCCCGAACGCCCCGCGGATCATCACCGTCAAGATCCCCGTGGACAAGATCGGCGAGGTCATCGGCCCGAAGGGCAAGATGATCAACCAGATCCAGGAGGACACCGGCGCCGAGATCACGATCGAGGACGACGGCACCATCTACATCGGTGCCCAGGTCGGCTCGCAGGCCGAGGCCGCCCGCGCCACGATCAACCAGATCGCCAACCCGACCATGCCGGAGGTCGGCGAGCGCTACCTGGGTACGGTCGTCAAGACCACGACCTTCGGTGCGTTCGTGTCGCTGCTCCCCGGCAAGGACGGCCTGCTGCACATCTCGCAGATCCGCAAGCTGGCCGGCGGCAAGCGCGTGGAGAACGTCGAGGACGTGCTCGGTGTGGGCGCCAAGGTCCAGGTCGAGATCGCCGAGATCGACTCCCGCGGCAAGCTCTCCCTGATCCCCGTGATCGAGGGCGAGGAAGGCTCCTCCGACGAGAAGAAGGACGACGCCGACCAGTGACGTCCCGTAGCTCCAAGGCGACGGCCCGCACCTCTTCGGAGGCGCGGGCCGTCGCCCGTACCCAAACCCTGATCAAGGGCGAGAACGGCATCGGCACCGTCCGCAAGACCACCCTCCCCGGTGGCCTGCGCATCGTCACCGAGACCCTCCCCTCGGTCCGCTCCGCGACCTTCGGCATCTGGGCGCACGTCGGCTCCCGCGACGAGACCCCGTCTCTGAACGGCGCCACGCACTACCTGGAGCACCTTCTCTTCAAGGGCACCCGGAAGAGGAGCGCGCTGGACATCTCCTCCGCCATCGACGCGGTCGGCGGCGAGATGAACGCGTTCACGGCGAAGGAGTACACGTGCTACTACGCGCGCGTGCTCGACGCCGACCTGCCGCTCGCCATCGACGTCGTCTGCGACATGCTCACGGGCTCCCTCATCCGCGAGGAGGACGTCAACGTCGAGCGCGGCGCGATCCTCGAAGAGATCGCGATGACCGAGGACGACCCGGGCGACTGCGTGCACGACCTGTTCGCGCACACCATGTTCGGCGACAACCCCCTCGGCCGCCCCGTCCTCGGCACGGTCGACACCGTCAACGCCCTGACCGCCGACCGCATCCGCCGCTTCTACAAGAAGCACTACGACCCGACGCATCTCGTGGTCGCGGCCGCGGGCAACGTCGACCACGACAAGGTCGTACGACAGGTCCGCGCCGCCTTCGAGAAGGCCGGCGCCCTCCAGAGCTCCGACGCCATGCCCATCGCCCCGCGCGACGGCCGGCGCACCCTGCGCACCGCGGGCCGCGTAGAGCTGATCGGCCGCAAGACCGAACAGGCCCACGTCGTTCTCGGCATGCCCGGCCTCGCCCGCACGGACGACCGCCGCTGGGCCCTCGGCGTGCTCAACACCGCGCTCGGCGGCGGCATGTCGTCCCGCCTCTTCCAGGAGGTCAGGGAGAAGCGCGGACTCGCGTACAGCGTCTACTCGTACACCTCCGGCTTCGCCGACTGCGGCCTGTTCGGCGTGTACGCCGGCTGCCGGCCCTCGCAGGTCCACGACGTGCTGAAGATCTGCCGCGACGAACTCGACCAGGTCGCCGAACACGGCCTCCCGGACGAAGAGATCGGCCGCGCCATCGGCCAGTTGAGGGGCTCCACGGTCCTGGGCCTGGAGGACACCGGCGCGCTGATGAACCGCATCGGCAAGAGCGAGCTGTGCTGGGGCGAGCAGATGTCCGTCGACGACATGCTGACCAGCATCGCGTCGGTCACCCCGGACGACGTCCGCGCGGTCGCCCGCGAGATCCTGGGACAGCGCCCGTCGCTGTCGGTCATCGGCCCGCTGAAGGACAAGCAGGCGGCCCGACTGCACGAAGCGGTCGCGTAAGCCCTCCCCATAAGGAAGCAAGAAGATGAGCAAGCTGCGCGTGGCGGTCCTCGGAGCCAGGGGCCGGATCGGCGCCGAGGCGGTCAAAGCCGTCGAAGCCGCCGAGGACATGGAGCTGGTGGCTGCCCTCGGCCGGGGCGACAAGCTGGAGACCCTCGCCGAGACGGGAGCCCAGGTCGCCGTCGAACTGACCACGCCGGCTTCGGTGATGGACAACCTCGAGTACTGCGTCGGCCACGGCATCCACGCCGTCGTCGGTACGACAGGCTGGACCGACGAGCGCCTCGCGCAGCTGAACGGCTGGCTCGCCGAGTCCCCGGAGACGGGCGTGCTGATCGCTCCCAACTTCTCCATCGGGGCCGTCCTCACCATGAAGTTCGCGCAGATCGCCGCGCCCTACTTCGAGTCCGTCGAGGTCGTCGAGCTGCACCACCCGAAGAAGGTCGACGCCCCGTCCGGCACCGCCACGCGCACGGCCCAGCTCATCGCCGAGGCCCGGCGCGCGGCGGGCACGGCCCCGGCCCCGGACGCCACGGAGACGGCCCTGGAGGGGGCACGCGGCGCGGACGTCGACGGCATCCCCGTGCACGCCGTCCGCCTGCGCGGTCTGCTCGCCCACCAGGAGGTCCTGCTCGGCGGCGAGGGCGAGACCCTGACGGTCCGCCACGACTCGCTGCACCACAGCAGCTTCATGCCGGGCATCCTGCTCGGCGCCCGCCGAGTGGTCACGACCCCGGGCCTGACCTTCGGCCTGGAGAACTTCCTGGACCTGGGCTGATGCGCGCCAAGCTGTCCTACGCCGTCACGGCCGCCGTCCTGGTCTTCTACTTCGTCCTGGTCGGCAGCCGGGGCGTCATGCTGATCCAGTCCGGCACGCTGATCACCGTCACGTTCGGCGTCGCGGTACTGATCCTGCCGGTGATCGGCCTGTGGTTCCTGTGGAAGAACACCCAGTTCGTCCGCAAGGCCAACGCCCTCGCCGCCGAACTCGACGCCGAGGGCGGCCTGCCCGTCGACGAGCTGAAGCGCACGCCCGCCGGCCGGATCGACCGCGACTCGGCCGACGAGGTCTTCGGCAAGCGCAAGGCCGAGACGGAGGCGGCCCCGGACGACTGGCGCAGCTGGTTCCGGCTCGCCGTGGCCTACCACGACGCCCGCGACACCCCACGTGCCCGCAAGGCCATGCAGCGCGCGATAGCGCTGCACGACGGCAGGCCCGTCCAGCAGCTCTGAACCGCGGCACGTCGAAGGGGGCCGGTCCTGGTGTGGACCGGCCCCCTTCCTCGTGTGTCCCTGTCGGGGTCAGCCCCGCGCGTACTCCGCCGCCCAGGCCTCCACCGCGTCCGCGGCCCGGTCGAACGCCTGGCCGCGCGCGAGGAAGTCCGCGTTGTGCGTGGTCAGCAGCGGCTGGGGGTCACCCGCTCCCCGACCCTGCCGTACGAGAGTCAGGGCCTGACCTTGAACCGTGCGCGGCAGTCCGAGCCAGCGCACCGGCTGCTGTGCCGTCCGCACGGCGACGACCTGCTCCCAGGACACCGTACGAGTGAACAGGAAGCCCACCCGTCGCACCCCGCGGGCGCACACCCACACCCCCATGCGCAGCAGTCGCAGAGCGCCGACGATGACGAGCACCGCGAGGCCGAACACCACCGCGGCCTCGGTCGGCGAATCGGTCAGCGCGATGATCACCGCGGCGAACAACACATACGAGGCGAGCAGCAGAAGAACCGCCGCCACGCCCACCCGCCACGGGCCGGGCCGGTAGGGGCGCCGCCAGCGGTCACGGTTCTCGAACGGCAGAGCGACGTCGTCGTCCGTCGCCTCGAATGCGCGGTCGGCCGTCAGGAAGGGCAGGGGCACGGCGGGTCCTCACTCGATCCCATCGGTGGGCTGTGCCCGGTGAGGTTATCCGCCGGTGTCCTCGCTGACCACTTCAGGGGGACCGGATGAGTCAGCGCCCTTGGGAGGCCTGCGACTGCTGTGTCTGCGAGGGCGCCTGATCCTGCGACAGCGCCGGCATTCCGAGGACCAGGGACCCCACGAGTCCGGCGACGATGGTGAGCCCCGTCAGCCAGCGGCCGACCCTCTCACCGGCGGACGCCCGCTCACGGGGCGGAGGAGTGACATTGCTGCGGAACCTGTCGGCTTCGGCGACAAAGGCGAACGGAACGGGCTCGCGCCGACGCAACAGCATGGGGGTACTTCTCCCTTCGGGGATCGAACGAATCGCTGCTGTCTGTACAGACGAGCGGTTGCCGCAAAAGGTGCCCGGTTTCGCCGACTTAACTCGGTCACGACACTGAAAGTCCCGTTTGGCGGGCCGTAGAGTGGCGTCGCCACCGAACGAGCTGGGAAGGACCCCCCGAACCGTGACCCCCACCCCCGACGACGATTTCAAGATCGAGCTGCGCGACGATGTCACCGTCGAGCTGGTCAAGCACAGCGCGGCCGACTCCGACGTGTTGTTCGCCGCCAGGGTGTCGACCGTCGGAGAGCAGTCCCTGGACGAGCTGAACAAGGACCCGGAGCGCTCCAAGGGCCTGATCAACTACCTCATGCGGGACCGGCACGGCAGCCCGTTCGAACACAACTCCATGACCTTCTTCATCAGCGCCCCGATCCTCGTCTTCCGCGAGTTCATGCGGCACCGCGTGGGCTGGTCGTACAACGAGGAGTCCGGCCGCTACCGGGAGCTCCAGCCCGTCTTCTACGTCCCCGGCCCCGACCGCAAGCTCGTCCAGCAGGGCCGCCCGGGCAAGTACGTCTTCGTCGAGGGCACCCCGGAGCAGCACGCGTCCGTCGGAAACGCCATGGAGGAGTCGTACCGCCAGGCGTACCGGGCCTACCAGGAGATGCTCGCGCAGGGCGTGGCCCGCGAGGTCGCCCGTTCGGTCCTGCCCGTCGGCCTGTTCTCCTCGATGTACGCCACCTGCAACGCCCGCTCGCTCATGCACTTCCTCGGCCTGCGCACCCAGCACGAGCAGGCGAAGGTGCCGTCCTTCCCGCAGCGGGAGATCGAGATGGTCGGCGAGAAGATGGAGGCGGAGTGGGCGAAGCTCATGCCGCTCACCTATGCCGCCTTCAATGCGAACGGCCGTGTGGCGCCGTAACGGACGCCTGTTTACCGGCGGTGCACAGATGTGCGGGCCCACCGCGCGAAGTGTCCGTATTGCGGCATTTAGAGAAGTTCATCTAGCCTGATCAAACGGACCCGGCACTGCTTGAACCCCCGAGCAGGCAGTGCCGGGCTCCGCATTTGTCCTGACTTTTCCCGCCCCCCTAGGGCAGACCCCGCCTTGCGCAACGAGTAGCGTGTTACCCATGGCTCCGACCTCCACTCCGCAGACCCCCTTCGGGCGGGTCCTCACCGCCATGGTCACGCCGTTCACGGCGGACGGCGCACTCGACCTCGACGGCGCACAGCGGCTCGCCACCCACCTGGTGGACGCAGGCAACGACGGCCTGATCATCAACGGCACCACCGGCGAGTCCCCCACCACCAGTGACGCGGAGAAATCGGACCTCGTACGAGCGGTACTGGAGGCGGTCGGCGACCGCGCCCACGTCGTCGCCGGCGTCGGCACCAACGACACCCACCACAGCATCGAGCTCGCCCGAGCCGCCGAGAAGACCGGCGCGCACGGCCTGCTGATCGTGACGCCGTACTACAACAAGCCCCCGCAGGAGGGCCTGTACCGGCACTTCAAGGCCGTCGCCGATGCCGCCGAGCTGCCCGTCATGCTCTACGACATCCCCGGCCGCAGCGGAGTCCCGATCAGCTCCGAGACGCTGGTCCGGCTCGCCGAGCACCCGCGGATCGTCGCCAACAAGGACGCCAAGGGCGACCTCGGCCGCGCCAGCTGGGCCATCGCCCGCTCCGGCCTCGCCTGGTACTCCGGCGACGACATGCTGAACCTCCCGCTGCTCTCCGTGGGCGCGGTCGGCTTCGTCTCGGTCGTCGGCCATGTGGTCACCCCGGACCTGCGCGCCCTGGTCGAGGCGTTCATCTCGGGTGACGTACAGAAGGCCACCGAGATCCACCAGAAGCTGCTTCCCGTCTACACGGGCATGTTCCGCACCCAGGGCGTGATGACCACCAAGGCGGCGCTCACCCTCCAGGGCCTCCCCGCCGGGCCCCTGCGCGCCCCCATGGTGGAGCTCTCGCCGGAAGAGACCGAGCAGCTCAAGATCGATCTTGCCGCCGGCGGGGTACAGCTCTAGCACCAGACTTCGCGCGCCCGGCGCGCAACCGGACTCAACAACTGAATACGCGGGCCACCGGTGCCCGCACACACCACAACGACAACTGCTACACGCACGAACGTCACGCGCGCCACGTGCCCCACCGGTACGTGGCGTGCGTGGTGAGGAGAGTCTTTTGAGTCATCCGCATCCCGAACTGGCCCCGCCCCCGCCGCTTCCCGAAGGCGGCCTGCGGGTCACCCCACTCGGCGGTCTCGGCGAGATCGGCCGAAACATGACGGTCTTCGAGTACGGCGGCCGCCTGCTGATCGTCGACTGCGGCGTGCTCTTCCCGGAGGAGGAGCAGCCCGGAATCGACCTGATCCTGCCGGACTTCTCGTCCGTGAGGGACCGCCTCGACGACATCGAGGGCATCGTCCTCACGCATGGCCACGAGGACCACATCGGCGGTGTCCCCTTCCTTCTCCGCGAGAAGCCGGACATCCCGCTGATCGGCTCCAAGCTGACGCTCGCGCTCATCGAGGCGAAGCTCCAGGAGCACCGCATCCGCCCGTACACCCTCGAAGTGGTCGAGGGGCAGCGCGAACGCATCGGCCCCTTCGACTGCGAGTTCGTCGCGGTCAACCACTCCATCCCCGACGCCCTGGCCGTCGCCATCCGCACTCCCGCGGGCATGGTGGTGCACACGGGCGACTTCAAGATGGACCAGCTCCCGCTGGACGGCCGGCTCACCGACCTGCACGCGTTCGCGCGCCTGAGCGAGGAGGGCATTGACCTCCTCCTGGCGGACTCGACGAACGCCGAGGTCCCGGGCTTCGTTCCGCCCGAGAAAGAGATCTCGACCGTCCTGCGGCAGGTCTTCGGCAGTGCCCGCAAGCGGATCATCGTGGCGAGCTTCGCCAGCCACGTCCACCGCATCCAGCAGATCCTGGACGCGGCCCACGAGCACGGCCGCCGGGTCGCCTTCGTCGGCCGTTCGATGGTCCGCAACATGGGCATCGCACGTGACCTCGGCTACCTGAAGGTCCCTCCGGGCCTGGTGGTCGACGTCAAGACGCTCGACGACCTCCCGGACCACGAGGTGGTCCTGGTCTGCACGGGATCGCAGGGCGAACCGATGGCCGCCCTGTCCCGCATGGCCAACCGCGACCACCAGATCCGGATCGTCCAGGGCGACACCGTCATCCTCGCGTCCTCGCTCATCCCGGGGAACGAGAACGCGGTCTACCGCGTGATCAACGGCCTGACCCGCTGGGGCGCCAACGTCGTCCACAAGGGCAACGCCAAGGTGCACGTCTCGGGCCACGCGTCCGCGGGCGAGCTCCTGTACTTCTACAACATCTGCCGACCGAAGAACCTGATGCCGGTCCACGGCGAATGGCGCCACCTGCGCGCCAACGCCGAACTCGGCGCCCTGACCGGCGTCCCGCACGACCACATCGTCATCGCCGAGGACGGTGTGGTCGTCGACCTCGTCGAGGGCAAGGCGAAGATCACCGGCAAGGTCCAGGCGGGATACGTCTACGTCGACGGTCTCTCGGTCGGTGATGTCGGCGAGCCGGCTCTCAAGGACCGCAAGATCCTCGGCGACGAGGGCATCATCTCGGTCTTCCTGGTCGTCGACTCGTCCACCGGCAAGATCACGGGCGGCCCGCACATCCAGGCGCGTGGCTCCGGCATCGAGGACTCGGCGTTCAGCGACGTGATCCCGAGGATCACCGAGGTCCTGGAGCGCTCGGCCCAGGACGGCGTGGTCGAACCCCACCAGCTGCAACAGCTGGTGCGGCGGACCCTGGGCAAGTGGGTCTCCGACACGTATCGCCGCAGGCCGATGATCCTGCCTGTGGTGGTGGAGGTCTGACGGATCGTCGGACACGCGTCCGAGTGAACATGGAGCGGGGCGCCTCGATTTGCATCGGGGCGCCCCGCTCCAGTACGTTTACGGCTCCGCCCGAGGGGGAACCCGGCAGCTTCGTGCTCCGGGGTGAACCTCCAGGGGGCGGGAATTCCGACTCAGAACTTCTGATAAAGTCGGAACCGCCGGAAAGGGAAACGCGGAAGCGGGAACCTGGAAAGCACCGAGGAAATCGGAACCGGAAACGGTCTGATAGAGTC